>JBATID010000149.1:0-3052 GCA_049667545.1 Woeseiaceae bacterium | reverse complement strand
CTGTCAGGGCGCGCGGTGCGCCGTCGATGGCCAGCCAGGCAACGGCCGCGGCAAGTGGCAGCAGCAGCCACATCAGCGGCCGGTAAATGCCGATGGGACCCACACGACACGCCATCATCGCCGGCATTTCGCTGTCACGGTCCAAACGCCCGAGGGCGACCATGATCGAGCGGAACAGGCCTATTGGCACGAGAATCGTCAGGTATTGGGCGGCAGACAGGCCGATCACGTCAAAAGCGGCATCTTTTGGCAACTTGCCCTTTGCCACGTCGCCCCGCACGCGAGCGAACTGATTGGTCAGCAAGATCAACAGCAGGACCAACGTCACACCGAACCAGGTCGTCGTGATTTCGCGAAATATGTACCGATCGAGAATGCGGATCATCGGTGCCCGGATATGGCGTAGCTGCATGCAGCGTAAACAGTTAGACTACCGGTTTTATTTTGTCCGTGACAGTCCTGCAACGGAAACAAGGCCATCCGAATTTATGGAATACTTCACAACCACCAGCAATCCTTCCCTCCGCGCCGTCGACTGCGTCATTGTCGGCGTGTACGAGCGCGGCAAGTTATCGCTCGGCGCCGCCGACATCGATGCGGCATCGTCGGGCGAACTCCGTCGGCTTTTCAAGAGCGGCGACCTTTCAGCGAAGGTCGGCGACTGCTCGATGCTCACCGGCCTTAATGGCGTCAAAGCCAAGCGCGTTGCCGTCGTCGGACTGGGCAAACCCGGTGCTCTGCGAGCGCGTCAGTTTCGCCAGGCAATGACGGCAGCCGCCACGGCCATTGCAAAGTCCAAAGCAAAAAGCGTACTGAACTGCCTCGCGCTCGAGGCCGTTGCCGACTGCAGTCCGTACTACCTCGCCCGCCACTCTGCCGAGACGATCAACGCGGCGCTGTACAGCTTCACAATCATGAAGAGCGGCAAGAAGCCCGCGACAAGTCCTTTGCAGAAAATCGGATTTGTCGTTGCCAAACGTGGCGACGCCGCAGCGGTGCAGCGCGGCGCTGAACACGGCGATGCAATCGCGGCCGGCGTGGCGCTCGCCAAAGACCTTGGCAATCTGCCCGCCAATGTTTGCACCCCGTCTTACCTCGCACGCACGGCGAAAAAACTGGCGCAAGGCAACGGCAAACTAAGCACGCGTATCCTGAATGAGCCGGAGATGACACGCCTGGGGATGGGTTCCCTCTTGTCAGTAACAGCAGGCACAAAGGAACCGGCGCGCCTGATCGTGATGCAATACAAAGGTGCTGGCAGCAAGAAACCGATTGTCCTGGTCGGCAAGGGTGTCACTTTCGATTCCGGCGGCATCTCGTTAAAACCGGGCCCGGCCATGGATGAGATGAAGTACGACATGTGCGGTGCGGCCAGCGTCATCGGGACCATGCTCACCGTTTCGAAGTTGAAGTTGCCGATTAACCTCACAGTCATTGTGCCCGCGGTAGAGAATCTGCCGAGTGGCACCGCCACCAAACCCGGCGATATCGTCAAGAGCATGTCCGGCCAGACAATCGAGGTATTGAATACGGACGCCGAAGGTCGACTGATTCTTTGCGACGCGCTCACGTACTCGCGGCGCTTCAAGCCGGAGATCGTGATAGACGTCGCTACCCTGACCGGCGCCTGCGTGGTGGCACTGGGTGCCCACCGAACCGGCATCATGAGCAACAGCGACGACCTGCGCAACGAACTCGTTGGCGCCGGCGAAAGCTCGGCCGACCTTGCCTGGCCGCTGCCCCTCGGCGAAGAATACGAGGAACAGCTGAAGAGCAATTTCGCTGACCTGGCAAACATTGGCGGACCGGGTGGCGGTGCGGTCACTGCAGGGTGTTTCCTCGGCAAGTTCACCGACGGACTGACCTGGGCACATATGGACATTGCCGGCACGGCATGGAGAGGCGGCGAGAAGAAAGGCGGCACCGGCCGACCGGTGACGCTACTTTCCGAGATGGTACTCGCGCGCGCCGGCGCATTGCCCAGATAAGCAACGCACCGTGGCCCGTGTTGATTTCTATGTGCTTGAGCGCGTCGATGAGCGAGCGCGCCTGATGCTTGCCTGCAGGCTCGCCGAAAAAGCCTATCGCCTGGACAATACTGTTTATGTGCATACGCAAACGCGCGCTGATGCGGAACGCCTCGACGAACTGCTGTGGACATTTCGTGACGGCAGCTTCGTCCCGCACGCGCTGCTCAGTGACGCCGACATGGCGGATTCTGCAGTCATGATCGGCAGCGACACCGACAGCGTCGCGCCCTGCGATCTCCTGATCAATCTCTGTGACGAGATACCCGACCTGGCCGCCGGTTTTCCGCGCGTGGCCGAGATCGTAACGAAGGACGAACGCTGTCGGACGCTGAGCCGCAAGCGCTTCGTCGCCTATCGCGACGGCGGCCACACGATCGAGACCCACAAGCTCTGATGGACAAGTCCTACCAACCCAAAGACATCGAACAGCGTCTCTACCAGCGCTGGGAAGAGCGCGGTTATTTCGCACCGCAAGGCGACGGCGAACGCTACTGCATCATGATCCCGCCACCGAATGTGACGGGCACGCTGCACATGGGGCATGGCTTTGGTGACACGATTCAGGACGCGCTGATCCGCTACCACCGCATGCGCGGTGACCGTACGCTGTGGCAACCGGGCACCGACCACGCCGGCATCGCGACCCAGATGGTCGTGGAACGTTTGCTGAATGCGGAAGGTACATCGAGACGCGATCTCGGCCGTGAGAAGTTCGTCGAGCGTGTCTGGCAATGGAAAAAAGAGTCCGGCGGCAAGATCAGTCAGCAAACGCGCCGGCTTGGCGCTTCCGTCGACTGGCAGAACGAACGCTTCACCATGGACGACGGTCTCTCAAAAGCCGTAACCGAAGTCTTCGTCAGGCTGCACGAAGAGGGACTGATTTATCGTGGCAAGCGCCTCGTCAACTGGGACCCGGTGCTGCACACGGCGCTCTCGGATCTCGAGGTCCTGTCGGCTGACGAAAAAGGGTCTCTCTGGCATTTTCGCTACCCGCTGGCATCCGGCGATGGTCACCTGGTCGT
>JBATID010000148.1:0-6680 GCA_049667545.1 Woeseiaceae bacterium | reverse complement strand
GATAACCTGCTGATCAACGGCGCGGTTCGCTACGATGATTATGACGGCTTCGGCGACACGACCAACTTCAAGCTGGCCGGTAACCTGCGCATTACGGACAACTTCCGTCTGCGCGCTGCCGCGAGTACCGGTTTCCGTGCACCGTCGATGCAGCAGCTGTATTTTAACAACATCAGCACCCAGTTCATCGGCGGCGTCCAGATCGAAACCGGCACCTTCCGTAACGACAGTTCGGTTGCGCAGGCCATCGGCATTCCCAAGCTCAAAGAAGAGGAATCGACGAACTTCAGTCTTGGCGCCATTGTTGATATCAGCGACAACTGGAACGTGACCGTTGACTACTATTCGATCGACATCGATGATCGTATCGTCATCAGTAACAACCTCGGCTCAGGTCTGTCGGACGCGCTGGATGCAGCGCTCATCGCCAGTGGCTCTGGCGGCGGCCAGTTCTTCTTAAACGCGATCGACACGGAAACCTCCGGTGTCGACGTGGTCTCGACGCTGTCCGGTCTGACGGCTATTGGTGGTGAATTGTCCGTGACCTTTGCGGCCAACTTCACGGAAACCGATATCGCGCGCATCTTCACGACGGCACCGACGCTTGGCGCGATAGCTGCCTCGGATATCTTCGGCGGCTTCCAGCCTTCGGTGATCGAAACCTGGCAGCCCGAAGACCGGGTCAGCCTGTCCGCACTGTGGACCCGTGACAAGTGGACGGCCAACGCCGCCCTGAACCGCTACGGTGAGTACACCACGGTAGACGATAGCAGCCAGACCTATGGCGCCGAGGTGCTGTTCGATCTGCGTGTCAGCTACGAAATGGAGAACGGCCTGAGCTTCTATGTGGCGGGTAAT
The DNA here is from genome assembly GCA_049667545.1 of Woeseiaceae bacterium. GTDB lineage: Bacteria > Pseudomonadota > Gammaproteobacteria > Steroidobacterales > Woeseiaceae > UBA1847. The sequence goes on along the minus strand of JBATID010000148.1, from coordinate 5,822 downwards.
AACATCTTCGATGTAACGCCGGATGAGGTCACCAACTCCGGATCCCGCGGCGGCCTGTTCGAGTCCGCGCCCGGCCTGGCGGACCTGGGTAGCCCCACCGTCTTCAAGTACTCAAGACGTTCGGCGCCGTTCGGTTTCAACGGTGCGTACTGGTCCGTCGGCGCGAACTATCGCTTCTGATACCAGCGCATAGCTGTAACAGGCGGCACACGCCCGACTCGGGTGTGTGCCGTTTTTTTTAGCGCCGCTGGCCGCGCATGTTGAGGTAGGCCTGTTCGGAGATGCGCGAGTTTTCCGCTGCAAGCTCAAGATAGTCAAAATACGCTTTACCGATTTTTGCCGAAGCCGGATCGGCCGCCATGAGTTCCGCAACGACGTCCTGCATGATTGACTGCAATAACTCGAGCACTTCGGCTGGAAACGGCCGCAGCTCGATATTCGGGTCTTCCTGCAACCGCTTTAAAGACACCGCATTGCCGTGCGCGTACTCGGCCGCCATGTCGGCCGTAATCGCCTGGCAGGTTGTGCTGACAATTGCCTTAAGGTCAGCCGGCAGCGAGTCCCACGCATCCTTGTTTATGATGGTCTCGAGACCGGAGCCGGGCTCATGCCAGCCCGGGTAGTAGTAGTAGCGCGCGGCTTTTTGCAGACCGAACGCGGCGTCGTTGTACGGGCCTACCCATTCGGTCGCATCGATCGTGCCGGTTTGTAATGCCGTGAATATTTCCGAGCCGGGCAGCGTTACCGGCGTGGCGCCGGCGCGACGCAACACTTCGCCGGCCAGGCCCGGGATACGCATTTTCAGGCCCTTGAGATCCTCTGCCGTATTGATTTCCTTGTTGAACCAGCCGCCCATCTGCACGCCGGTGTTGCCGGTTGGAAAGGGCACGAGATTGAACGGTGCGTACAGCTCTCGCCATAGCTCGAGGCCGCCACCGTAGTAAAGCCAGCCGTTGAGCTCCAGGTTGGTCAGGCCGAACGGAATCGTGGTAAAGAACTGCGCGGCATCGACTTTGCCCTTGTGGTAATAAGACGCGTCGTGGCCCATCTGCACCGTGCCACGGCTGACCGCGTCGAACACCTCGAAAGCCGGTACCAGCTCGCCGGCGCCGTACACCTTGATCCTGAGCCGACCCGCGCTGGCCGCCCCGATGCGGCTTGCCAGGTTCTCGGGAGCCATCCCTAAGCCGGGGAATTTCGGCGGCCACGATGTCACACACGACCACTCGATGGTCTCGGTACTGCGAGCCTGGTCGTCGCCGCAGCCCGCGTCGTTCTTTGCGCAGGCAGCCAGACCCACACTGGCCGCCGCCGCGCCGATGAAATGTCTTCTCTTCATGGTCATTCCCGTGTTTGAGGGCCCGCAGCTAGTCTATGGCGCTGTACAGCCGTTGCCAATACACAAGAGTGGGAACTTAAATCAACGATTTTATCCCACTTTGTGCGATATAATCACCGATAAGTCGCCATATATTCCCCTATATTAATTAAAAAAGGCCCCGATCCGGTGATCGGGGCCTCTCCGTCCCTGGCCCGGCACGACAAAACAGTTCATTAGCACCATCCTTGGCGCATGCAGGAGCATTTTCCGCACTTTTCTCCCACCGGCGGGGCTTTGAAGTCTCGCATCCACGATGCATCGATGTGCACTATCATTCTGCCCGAAGCATCAACAAAGATTGGTTGAGCGGCAAATTCGGAGAACCGGCAGAGAAATGACGGGGTTATTACAATGATTGGGTTATTACAGCGCGTCACCCGTGCCGACGTAGTCGTCGATGGGCGAAAAATCGCCGAGATCGAGCGCGGCCTGCTGGTTCTCGTGGCCGTGCACCGCGATGACAGCGAGCGCGACATCACGCGCCTGGCGGAGCGCCTCTTAAGCTACCGGGTGTTTCCGGACGCCACTGGCCGAATGAATCGGAGCCTTGAGGATATCGGCGGTGATCTGCTGCTGGTGCCCCAATTCACGCTGGCCGCTGATACGAAGAAGGGCACGCGCGCCAGCTTCACGCACGCGGCATCGCCGGACAAGGGTACCGCCTATTTCGAGCAACTCAGCACGCGGTGCAAAGAGCGCGTGGGACGCGTTGAAACCGGAGAGTTCGGAGCTAACATGCAGGTTAGCCTGGTGAACGACGGTCCGGTGACCTTCTGGCTGGAAACATAGCAATTGCCGCCCGCGCTCACGGCGCGCTCCGCGCCCATGAACTGCGCTGCGACTCGCCGCTGTGACGCCGTTGCGGTTTTGTTGCCCGGGCGGGGGTATCATGAAGATAATTATTGTCTAGGTAGCGGGGCGCGGCCCCAGGAGTAACCGGATGTTTGCCAATATTGGTCCCTGGCAATTACTGATCATTCTCGTCATCGTGCTGGCCATTTTCGGCACCAAGCGACTGCGCACGCTCGGCTCGGATCTTGGCAGTGCCGTGAAGGGGTTTCGTTCAGCGATGAATGAAGCCGAGGAGACTTCTGAAAAACTGGGCGACTCTTCCGGCGACGCGGACTTCGACAACACGCCGGCTGAAGAGTCCCGCAAAGAAAAAGACGCCTGACACGCCACTGCCATGTCGGGAATCGGCGGTTCGGAATTTCTGCTCCTGTGCCTGATCGGGCTCCTGATACTGGGGCCCGAGCGATTGCCGCGCGTGGCGCGCCAGATCGGCGCGTGGGTTGGTAAAGCAAGACAGATGACGCGCGCGCTGCAGCGACAGCTCGAAGACGAGCTTGATGTTGAAAAGAACATCGGCATCAACCCCAAAGACCTCACGCCGGATGCGCTGCTGTCCCCGCGCGATGACGACACATTTTCCCCGCTACACGAAGACGCGGCATCGGCCAACAAGGCCAGCGCCGCAGACATAGCCGCGAAGAACAAGGCGGACTGATGCCTGAGGCCACGCCGGAGAAAGACGAGGAGCTTGCCGAGGGGACGTTGTTGTCGCACCTCGCCGAGCTGCGCAACCGGCTGTTCAAAGTGCTGCTCAGTGTCTTCGTGATCTTTGTTGCGCTGTTGCCCTTTGCACAAACGATTTTCAACGTTGCCGCCGAGCCCCTGATCAACGTGGTTCCGGGTGGCCAGCTCATAGCGCTGAGCCCGGTGTCGCCATTGACCGCAACCATCATGCTGGCTTTTTATATCGCCCTGTTCCTGGCGATGCCGGTCATCCTTTACCAGGTCTGGGCTTTCGTCGCGCCCGGGCTGTACAAGAAGGAGCGGCACTTCGCCTTGCCGCTGCTGGCCTCGAGCATCGTGCTGTTTTACGCCGGCATCGCCTTCGCCTATTTCGTCGTGTTCCCGCTGATCTTCGGCTTCGTGTCCAGCTTCACGCCGGACAAGGTGGAGTATCAACCGGACATGGCCGAGTACGTCAGCTTCATCATGATGGTCGTGCTCGTGTTCGGCCTGGCCTTCGAGACGCCTATTGCCACGGTACTGACCGTCTGGACCGGGCTGACGACGCCAAAAAAACTCGCCAAAGCGCGCCCCTACGTTTTCCTGGGCGCCTTCGTCGTCGGCATGCTGTTGACGCCACCCGATGTGATCAGCCAGACCATTCTTGCGATCCCGGTGTATCTGCTGTTTGAACTCGGCATCATCATGTCGCGCCTGTTCCCGGCCAAGCCCGGGGAAGATGCAGGAGAGGCCACAAATAGTGTTTAATGAGCGGCTGTATCCATAAGAACAAGAGCCGGGTGGTGCCAGGCGCTACTCCGGGGGGGGGGAAATCATGACCGATACTGTTGCCGCTGACGCGGGCGGCCTGGCCCGCCAGGAAGAGCTCTTTGGCCACCCGAAGGGGCTGTACGTTTGCTTCACGACCGAGCTCTGGGAGCGCTTTTCGTTCTACGGCATGAAGTTCCTGCTGTTGCTGTATTTGACGAAATACCACCTCTTTACCGACGAAGCCGGATTTAACGTCCTGGGATCCTACGCCGGTCTTGTCTACGCATTGCCGCTGATCGGCGGCATGATCGCTGATCGCTACCTCGGCATGCGCAAATCGGTGCTGTTCGGCGGCATCCTGCTGTCGCTCGGCCACCTGTTGATGGCGGTGGAGGGCTTCGAGGCTATCAACTACGCGGCCGGAACCATTCTTGCCAACGACCTGACACTCGCCAGCGGCGAAGTGCTCGCGGCCGGCACATTGCTGACCGAAAGCATTACGTTCCGCGATACCGGCGCATTGAAGGTTTTCTACTTCGCGTTGGCGCTGATCGTCATGGGCGTCGGCTATCTGAAGCCCAACATTTCGACCATTGTCGGCCGATTGTATTCGCAGGACGATCCGCGTCGCGATTCGGGTTTCACAATCTTCTACATGGGCATCAACATCGGCTCGTTTGCCGCAACGCTGCTATGCGGCTGGCTCGGTGAAACGTTTGGCTGGAAGTACGGCTTCGGCGCTGCCGGTATCGGCATGATTATCGGCCTCTTCACCTTCATGTACGGACAAAAATACCTGATGGGACACGCCGAGCCCGCTGACCCCGAGAAACTCAAAAAGAGTTTCCTGGGACCGATTAACGTGGAATGGTCGATTTACCTCCTTAGCCTGCCGGTGCTCGGCGTGCTCTGGCTGCTGGTGCAGCACGAGCCCGTGGTGCTGCTGACCCAGAACGTGTTCCTGATTGTCGCTATCGTTGGTTTGATTTTGTACTCGATGGTGCACACGAAGCAGGACCAGAACAACACGCTGGCCTACACCATTGCGGCCGTCGCGGCGCTCGCCGGAATCTACGCGGTTGCTGTCAATCTGCACTTTATCCCCGGCAGTGAGGCCGTTGCGGAGAACGTGCTGTACGGTTCGATCGTGTTAATTGTCGGCTTCGTTATTTACGGCTTCATGACCCATTATTCGCCGGAGTTCGGCCGCACCGTCGTGCTGATGATTCTCATTCTCTCAACCATCGTCTTCTGGGCGCTGTTCGAACAGTCCGCCGGTTCGATGACGCTGTACGCGGATCGCGTCGTGGATCGCTCGCTCGGTAACGTTACGTTTACCGCCGCGCAGTTTGGCTCGCTGAATGCGGGCTTCATCATGTTGCTCGCGGTGCCGTTCGCCGCGCTCTGGACCTGGCTCGCGAAGAAGGACCTCGAGCCACCCACACCGGTCAAATTCGGGCTCGGTATTTTTCAGGCCGGACTGGGTTTCGGCGCACTGGTATTCGGCGCACAATTTCCGGACCAGGCAGGCCAGGTCGCCATGATCTGGCTGATCCTCGCCTACCTGCTGCACACCACAGGCGAGCTTTGTCTGTCACCGGTGGGCTTGTCGGCGGTGACGAAGCTGTCCATCGGCAACGTCGTCGGCGTCAGCATGGGAACGTGGTTCTTGGCGACGGCGTTGTCAGAGACGGTCGCCACGCGCATTGGCAAGATGGCGGCCATTGGTGGCCATGGTGCCGAAGTCGTCGACTCGGCAACAGCGCTGGCGTCGTACACACAGCTGTTCGAGTTTCTGATGTGGTTCGGCCTTGGCGCCGGTGGCCTCATGATCATCATTTCGCCGATCCTGCGACGCTGGATGCACGGCGTTCACTAAGAAAATAATGTTGGGGAAAAGGCATGACAGGACAAAAGCAGAATAATGCGCCAGGCGGCTTCCTCGGCACCGTCGAGCGGGTAGGTAACAAGCTGCCTGATCCGGCAGTACTGTTTATTGCGCTGCTCTTTATCGTCTGGGTGCTGTCCTGGCTGCTGTCGTACGTGACGTACAGCTTCATCGACCCGCGATCCGGTGAGCCGATCATCGTTATTAACCAGCTCACAGGTACGGCTTTCACGACCTTCCTGACGAAGCTTGTGACGAACTTCGTGC
>JBATID010000147.1:0-4552 GCA_049667545.1 Woeseiaceae bacterium | reverse complement strand
TCGACCAGTCTGCTGCCAGCGCGCCCTGGTCAAAAATGACCTCCCGGTGACCACTCCAGGTGCTGATGATCGCCTCGGTCGTGCCGATGCCGGCGGCCCTGGGGTCGCCGCTGGGGCCGAACCAGTGGTTCTGTGGCGCGCCGGTGGTGCGCGCACGCATGCCGCAGTAGGTCGTCCCGTTGACGGTGGCCGCGAGCACGCGTTGCTGGAATTCCACGTCAGCGCTGACGACGGCCGCAGTAAGGTGATGCGACATACGCTCCAGCAGGCCGAGCACGTCGGCAATATCCTCGTCGTCATAACAGACGACAACCTGGAAGGGGCCGAACAGTTCGGTGGTCACCAGGTCAAAATCGTCATCGCAGAGCGCCGCCAACGGCACCTGCACGGCGGTGGCCTCGAACGCGCCATAGCACTCGGGAATCTGGTGATTACTCAAAGGCGCACCACCGAACAGCAACTCGGCGCCGGGCACCTGCATGATCGCGTCGATATGTTGCTGAATCCGCGCATTTGTCCAGGTCAGAACCGGGCCAATACTCAGGTTCTCCAGACTGCGCCGGCCAGCCAGGGCCCGTAGTTTTGGCAGCAGTTTCTCTGCCCAGTTGTTGTGCACGAACAAGATGCTCTGTGCCGAACACTTCTGGCCAGCGGCGTTGTAGGCGTCCTCGTCCGCCTGCCAGGCGACGTAGTCGAGCCACCGCCTGTTGAAATCGGGACCGATGATTTTCCAGTCGAATCCGGCGTCCTCGAGACGTACACGTCCGTTAACCGTGGCGGCGACGCGCTCGGCGACGCTACTCGAGCCCGTGAACTGCAGCATCCGAATTTTATCGGCCGCCGTTTCCACCAGCTTGCCCATACGCTCGCCGCGGCAGTGCAGCAGGTCAATGTCCGACGCGTCGAGCCCACAGTGAATCAGGAGTTTCAAAAACTGTTCGAAGACGACGCTGACTTTCGAGTCAACCTTGACGAGGGGCCGATTGCCCATGAACAACGCGCCCAGGGCTTGCAGCGCGGGAATTTCAAGCGGGAAATTAAACGGTGCAACAACGACGACCGGCCCGTAGGGCCAGCGATAGCCGCGCGATTCCTGACCCGTTCGATCGCCCGGGTTTGAAAAGCCACGACCGAGAAAGCGCACGCCGTCGCCGCTGAAGTTTTCCAGGAATACGCGGGTGACAACCACTTCGTTGCGGCACTGTTGCCAGCTTTTCGGCATCACGCGCTGGATCAGTCGGGTGAAAAAACTTTCACAATCGGGGGTGGCCAGCAGCGCTGCCGCTCGCGCGCACACGCCCCCCAAATGCACATAGCGCTCGGTGTTTTTCAGTGGATTGTGCAGTCCTGTTTTCGGACAGGTGTCGAGCCCCGCAATAAACGGTGAGAGGTTATCGGTGTCCGGCACGTGCAGAAATTCCCCGCCGTGAAGAGGGTCGGGAATATCCTTGCGAACGCTCGATACGGTCGTCCATTTGCCGGCCACGAGGTTTTCGACGACGCCGGGTTTGCTGGCGTTCATACCGTTGAATGGATCGACGGTGGCAAAGGTCGGGCATGTTGCTGTTCGTGAACCGGCCATGATTAGTTCTCTGCGATCTTCGGTGAGGCGGACATTCTAACCGTGTTATCGGTTTACAATAAGGTCAAAAGCGGGGGCTCAGCATGGCGATGACAGGATCAGGTGGTGACAGGGGGACCTGGTCGTCCGGTTTTACCTTCATCCTGGCGGCGGTCGGTGCCGCAGTCGGGCTCGGCAACATCTGGAAGTTTCCATTCGTCGGTGGGGTTAGTGGCGGTGGCGCCTTCGTTCTGGTGTATCTCGGCTGCGTTGTTTTTGTCGCCGTACCGATACTGATTGCGGAGCTCTGGATCGGGCGGCGCGGCGGGGACAGCCCACCAGCGGCGATGCGCAATGTCGCAACCGCAGCCGGCCAACCCAGGATTTGGGCCGTTGTCGGCTGGATGGGCATGCTGGTCGGTTACCTGATCGCAAGCTATTACAGCGTGATCGCCGGCTGGACTTTGGCCTATATCTTCAAAGCGGGCAGCGGTTTTTCGGGCGCGAATGCACAGGAGGTGGTGCGGCAATTCGACGAACTACTCGCGGATCCCGTGACCATGACCTTTTGGCACACGGTGTTCATCGTCGTGGCATTGCTGATCGTTGGCATCGGCCTGCGCAATGGCATCGAACGTGCGGTGACGTTCCTGATGCCGGCACTGTTCATCATGCTGCTGGTGATGATCGGCTACGCGGCCGTCGAAGGTGATTTTGGCGCCGGCGTGAATTTCCTCTTCAGCACCGACTTCAGCAAAATCACTGGCAGCGCGGTGCTCGCTGCGATTGGCCAGGCGTTTTTCTCGATCAGCGTCGCGATGGGCCTCATCATGACCTACGGCTCTTACGTGCCCAAAGATGTATCGCTGACGAAATCGGCGCTGATAATCGCGGGCGCCGACACGCTGGTGGCTTTGTTGGCCGGACTAATGATTTTTCCGCTGGTCTTCGCCAATAACCTCGACCCGGCCTCCGGTCCGGGCCTGATCTTTCAGACCTTGCCGGCAGCGTTCGTTGGCATGCCGGGCGGCGCCCTGTTTGGCGCGCTATTTTTCATCTTGCTCGCGTTTGCCGCGATCACGTCGATCATTGCGATCATAGAACCGATTATTTCGTATGCGGAAGGCAAGTGGGGCATGCGCCGCTCAACCGGGTGCATCGTTTTCGGGTTCCTGGCGTGGGCCATCGGGCTGGCGACCGTTTTCTCGTTTAACGTGTGGTCTGGCGTGCTGCCGCTCGCCGCCATCTCGACGTTCGCCGACAAAACCATTTTTGATTTGATTGATTACTTTACGGCCAACCTGCTGATGCCGCTCGGCGCTATCCTGATGGCACTGTTTGTCGGCTGGTTCGCACAGCCGGCAGATCTTGCAGAGGATGTGAATTTCGGCAGCCCTGCGTTGTTCAGAGTCTGGCTATGGATGATTCGTGTCATTGTGCCGCTGGCGATACTCGGGGTGCTCTACAGTGGGCTATAGCGTTGCTGCAGCCTCTCAACAGAAATGCGGCATCAATAAAAGAAAGGGCGCCGTCGGGCGCCCTTTCGCTAAAGTGATTTGAATAGTCTGTCATTCCTCATAGCGGTAGTGCTTGTCAAACTCGTCATCTGAATAGTCGTCTAAATCGTCAAAGTCATTCAAGTCCGATGCTTCCCAACGATCCTTGTGGACCTTGTGGGTCTTTTTCCGACTGCCGAACTTTTCATTTTTGCGATGTTTGTCTTTGATAATGCGGCGCGTCGCAGCAAAGTCGTCGAAACTCAGTTCCTCGAACTCGTCATTATCGTCGTAAAACGATGGCATCGTTATGGCTCCTCTATTGCAGGGTCGTACACAGGATTAAGGGCCTTTTGTGAAGTATCTGACAATGTGGTTTGATGTCAAGTACTTTTATATCAAAATAAATAAAAAGTGACATTATGAAAAAAGACCCCATAGACGACATCCTGGAACAATGGTCTGAAGAAAGGCCGGAACTGGAGACGGCGAGCCTCGGGGTCGTGGTGCGGATACTGTCGCTTTACAAGCGCCTCAGCCGCGAGGCGACGCAGGCCCTGCACCCGCTTGGCCTGGAGCTGTTTGAGTATGACGTGCTTTCTGCCCTGCGACGGCAGGGCGCACCGTTCGCTTTGCATGCTACTGAGCTGGCAAGGCAAACGGGGCTGAGTAGCGGTGCGATGACGAATCGCGTCGATAAACTCGAGGAGCGCAAGCTGGTCCGTCGCGCTGCCGATGAGGGCGATCGGCGCGCCGTTATCGTTTCCCTGACGGCCCGGGGCCGCCGCGTCATCGACGAGGCAATACAGCTTCGTCTGGGCTCGGCGGATCGCAGTCTTGATGCTCTGAGTGCGCGCGAGCGACGTCAGCTGGCCGACTTGTTGCGCAAAGTTTGGCTGGCTGGCGCGCGCCGCTAGCAGCTGCCGCTACGCCGGCTTTCAGGGTTTCTTGACGCTGTAAACGATATCGACGGTGCGCGTCGCGCCCGACCGGGATTCAACGACCAGCCGGTTGTTCAGCTGGTAACGCAGCAGCAGGCTGCCAATATTGTCGACGATGCCATACGCATATTCGACAAACAGGCGATTGCCAAAGCGCTTGCCAGCAAAAAACTGGCGGTTCTCGGCGCCGCCCTGAACGCCGAGGGTTTCGAGCCCAAGATCGTTGCGTACGCGGGAAACGACACTACCGGCAGAGCTGAGGCCCAGCGCGAATGCCGCCTGGCCCAGCATGTCGCCCTGCTCGGCGTCGGCATTCGAGAGCGGTCTGCCCGTGAGCAGGTATGACAATGCCTCGACATCACTGAGCACCGGTTCGCTGTAAACCTGCGAACGTGGCTGGTTCGGCGTGCCTGTCAACAGGATGCCTGCAACCGTGTTGTCGCTCGCCTTCCGCGAAGCCCTGACATTGAGCGTCGGGTTGCTCAGCGGCCCGTTGAAGATCAGCTCACCGCTGTCAATGTTCAGCGTCTGTCCGTAGGCCGAGTAACGGCCGT
>JBATID010000146.1:0-2384 GCA_049667545.1 Woeseiaceae bacterium | reverse complement strand
ATCAGTGAGGGACGCAATCGCCAGGTACGCCGCATGACCGCCGCCGTCGGTTTGCCAACGTTACGGCTAATTCGTAATTCGATTGGCCCGTGGACGCTGGACGGCCTCGCGCCCGGCGAGACTCGTGAGGAGTCAAATGCTGCGGCCTGGAGCCGACTCTCGTCGTGCTAGCCGCTATTAGAGGCTCGCGTCCTTGAGGCCCGCAATCAGCATTGCCACTTCCATCGCCTGTTCGTAGTTAAGGCGTGGATCAACGGTCGACTTGTACGCACGTGCGAGATCCGCGTCGGTCAGTCCTCGCGCACCGCCGGTGCACTCCGTGACATTGTCGCCGGTGAGCTCAAGATGCACGCCACCCAGGTAGCTCCCCATCGACTGATGTACACGAAATGCCGATTTCAACTCGGCAACAACGTTGTCGAAACGACGCGTCTTGGTGCCGTCGGCCGTACTCTCGGTATTGCCGTGCATCGGGTCACAAACCCATAGCACCGGCGAGCCGGTTTCCTTGACCGCGGAGATCAGCGCCGGCAGGTGCTCCTCAATAGCCTTGGCGCCAAAGCGGTGAATCAGTGTAAGCCGACCTGGTTCGTTTTTCGGGTTCAGTACACGCACCAGGTCCAGCAGCCACTCCCGCGTCATGCCCTGGCCGACCTTGACCCCGACGGGATTGGCGATACCGCGGAAGTACTCAATGTGAGCGCCGTCAAGCTGGGCCGTGCGCATGCCGATCCACGGAAAGTGCGTCGTCAGGTTGTACCAGCGCTGCCGGCCTTCCCGACCCACATAGCGAGTCTGCGCCTGTTCGTATGGCAGATGCAGTCCTTCATGAGCCGCGTAGATGTCCGCCCGCTGCGTCAGATGAAACTGTCGTCCCGAGACGGTCTCCAGGAAATCCAGCGCGTTGGAAATCGAGCGGACGATTGCATGGTAATCCTCAGCCGCGGGCGAGTGCCCGACCCAGCCCAGATCCCAGTATTCCGGGTGGTGCAAATCGGCAAAGCCGCCATCGACCAGCGACCGCACGAAATTCAGCGTGAGTGCGGCGCGCTCATACCCGCGCAGAATCATCTGCGGGTCGGGAATGCGGTCATCCGACGTAAAGCCGCTGCGGTTCACCAGGTCGCCGCGAAAACTCGGCAAGGTGGTGCCCTCACGCGTCTCGGTGTCCGCCGATCTGGGTTTCGCGTACTGACCCGCCATGCGCCCGATACGCACGACTGGTTTCTTGAGCCCGTAAATCATGACGAGGCTCATCTGCAACAGAATCTTAAGCTTGTCGACGATATTCTCCGAGGTGCATTCGTCGAAAGTCTCGGCACAGTCGCCGCCCTGCAGGACAAACGCTTCGCCACGCTGCGCTTTCGCGATGTGGTCGCGCAGTGCGTCGATCTCCCACGAGGTCGTAATCGGCGGCAGCCGGCTCAGGTCGGCAACCGCTCGCGCCAACTCGGCTTTATCCGGGTAGGAGGCCTGCTGCGAGGCTTCGAAGCCTTGCCAGCTCGCGGGATGCCACTCGTTTTTCGGTACCGTTCTGCTCACGTCGTGTTGTCGTCTCGAAAAAAGCAGGGCCCGACGCCCGGGTCCTGCGAGCCGCAAACTATGCCACGGCGACCATCCGGACTCAAAAGTTTCTCATGTAATCAGTCATTTATCGGGCTTTTTTTCCACAGCTTCGACACGCCAGGAAAAACCGGATCATGGGAACTCAAACGCCGCCTGATTTATCGCACATTATCGCGGCCCAGGGTGTGGCAAGGGCGCGGTGACATTGGCACAATGCGCGCCACCTCTCCGCCGCTCACACGGCGGTTTTCCGTAACGCGATCAGACGCGTGGGAGCTTCAATTGCAAAAACTACTCGTTCTCGGCGCCGGCAAGATTGGCGCGCTCATCTCCGGGCTGCTCGCGGAAAGCGACGATTACGATATCCAGCTTGCCGACGCAAAGCCCGGCGCCGCTGCCAAAGTTGTCAACGCCCACAATCTTGCCAACCTGGCCGCGTTCGACCTTGATGCCACCGATACGGATGCACTGCGGGCTCATATCCGGCAGCACCGGCCGACGGCCATCGTTTCCGGGCTGCCCTACTTCTGCAATGTCGCGGTCGCCAAGGTCGCTCGTGCCGAAGGTCTGCACTATTTCGATCTTACCGAAGACGTTGAGGTGACCAGGAAAATTCGCGAGTTGGCGGCAGGTTGCTCACAGGTATTCGCGCCGCAATGCGGTCTCGCTCCCGGGTTTATCAGCATTGCCGCGCATGAACTGATCCAGCATTTCGATTCTTTGCGCTCGGTCAAACTGCGCGTCGGCGCACTGCCGCAGCATCCGAACAATGTTCTCAAGTACTCGCTGACCTGGTCGACGGATGGCGTAATCAACGA
>JBATID010000145.1:0-3045 GCA_049667545.1 Woeseiaceae bacterium | reverse complement strand
CGTCAGCGCATCCCAGTCGTTCTTGTCCGTCAATTTTTCGGTGCTGTAGCCCAGCAGGAAGTAATTCTGCAGCATGCTTTCCGGCAGCAGCGCCTCACTGAAAAACTCTTTTTTATCATAGGTATATCGGACACCCAGCGACGCGTCCCACTGTTCGTTGAAGGGGTAGGAGAGATCGACGTAGGCCGCCCAACCCTGGTACCGGCCGTTAACGATGTTGCGCTCGTCCATGCGGCCGTTCGACGACGGCATAAACGGGCCAATCACGTAATCACCCGGGTACGCAGCATCGTAGTAAGCCTGCCAATAATCGAAATAATCCGTGCAGTTATCGACGCCGTAGTAGTACCCGTAATACGCGCAGACCACCTCCTCGTCCGAGGTGCTCAGGAAATCGACGTCGATGTTTTCCTTGTAGAACGAGACTCCGGCATACCAGCTTAACGGCCCGTCAGTGTTGGAGGTCAGGCGCAGTTCAGTCTGCAGGTAATCACCCGTCTGATCCTGGCGATAGGTTTCGGCATTGATCGGCGTGCCGTCATAGTCCTCGTTATAAAGGTAATCGTGGTCCTTGAACCCGGTGGACCAGCTGAGTGACATCTTGTCGAAATCGTAATCGACGTGCAGACCGAGGTTGGTGCTCTTGGCATCATCGTTATTGCCTGCGGCCAGATCGATATTAGCGTCGCGCAGATCTGGCGAATAGGTGACCGATCCAATCAGGTCCTGCCAGTACTCCCATTGTGGCGAATTTTCAGCCGCGCGGTAGACACTACCATCGCGCTTCTGGTCTTCGAACTCGGCCGTGAAAAACACCTCCAGCCGGTCTTTCCCATACAGGCCCGACAGTCGAACGGCCGTCTTTTCGTGGCCAATCAGGTCGTTGGACGGGTCGAAAGTATTCTTGACGTAGCCATCTTCCCTGGAGTGATAAGCCGCCATACGAATGGCGTACGTATCGTCCCCCGTCGTAAAACCACCTTCGAAGCTGAGATGCCCTCGCTCGCCGACATCCATCTCCGCGTAGCCGTCACTGTCACCGGCCAGGTTCGGGCGTTTCGTGTGCACATTAAAGGCACCACCGACAGCATTGCGGCCAAACAGGAAGCCCTGCGGTCCACGCAGCACCTCGGCGCGTTCCATGTCATACAGGCTCGATATAACGGCGCCATTCCTGCCCTCGTACAAGCTGTTCTTGAAAAAGGCGGCCGACGGATCGCCGCCAACGCCAAAGTCCTGGGTGCGTATGCCGCGAATGCTGATCGCATCGATAAATGAATCGTGGCTGTTGCCCGTCACGCCTGGCGTAAAGGTCACAAGATCCTTTACATCGTCAAGGTTGACGTCCTTGACGAAGTCGCCGGTAAACGCGGTAATCGCCAGCGGCACGTCCTGGATGCTCTCAGCGCGTTTGGTCGCCGTAACAATGACTTCTTCAATTTGCTGAGCAGCGCTCGTGCCCGCGATCGAGGCCAGCACAATGGCTGACACGGACCGGGCAACCGCGGTTTTTCTAAAACGCCGATCCGGGTGCTTTGCACCGATGGCTGGTTGCGAATTCGTTACGTTTGAGTTCACTGCAGTTCCCCCTGGCAGTAATTGGACCAAGCTGTTGAGTCCGGTGCCCACTAAGTTAGTGAACCCGTCGCCGGAATACAATAGTCGTGATGCGGCGCCAGGCAGCAATTCCCGTGCCATAACGAGAAAGGCCGATCCAAATGGACCGACCGTTCTCGATAATTGGAGCGGGTGATGAGGATTGAACTCACGACCCTCACGTTGGCAACGTGATGCTCTACCGCTGAGCTACACCCGCTTTTTTTCGCTGTCTGCGCAAATCTGAAGAATATCAGACCCTTGCCAGAGACCCGCTTTTTGCACAGAGGCCGAGATTTTAGCCACTTGCCGCGCGCTGTCAAGGCGAAATGCCGTGCTATCTCATTTACGTCAGGACACACCGCCCGAATGGTCGCTGGCGATAAAGGGCCATGCCGCCCGGAGATAGATAACCATCGACCAGATCGTCATCACAGCCGCGGCCACCAGCAGCACGAAGCCAACCGCGTACATATCGATGCCAAACAGCGGATTCTTGTACACCATGAAAGCGATCCCGAACATCTGCAGGGTCGTTTTGACCTTGCCCGTTGCTGAAACCTTAACGTTGGCGCGCTCGCCGATCGTGGCCATCCACTCGCGCAGCGCCGAAATGGTGATTTCACGGCCAATGATGATCATCGCGATAATGTCCTCAAACCAGCCGGACTGCGCCTGCACCAGCATGACCAGCACGATCGCGACCATCAGCTTGTCCGCAACCGGGTCGAGAAATTCGCCGAATCGGGAGGTCTGGTTATACTTGCGCGCAACCCAGCCATCGATAAAGTCGGTCACCGCCGCGATGCCGAACAGGATCGCCGCAATAGGCCGCGCATCTGGCAAAGGACTGTAAAAACAAATGACCACTGCCGGTATCGCAGCAATGCGAAACAACGTAAGCATGATGGCGAGATTCAGTTTCACAAACAGGCTCTGGCGTCAGTCGTGATCGAGATGCAGATCATTGTATATCGTTTCGGCCAATTTGCGGCTGATACCATGCACCTGTACCAGGTCATCGATGCCGGCGCCGATCACGCCCTGCAGACCACCGAACTGCCTTAACAACTCCCGGCGTCGTTTCGGCCCCAGCCCCGGAATTTCCTCAAGGCGCGAGGTTCGACGCGCTTTTGCCCGCCGCTGGCGGTGGCCGGTGATGGCGAATCGATGGGCCTCATCACGAATCTGCTGAATCAACAGCAATGCGGGCGAGTCCGGCGGCAAGCTCAAGGGACGGTCGCTGCCGGGCCGCAACAAGCGCTCGGCCCCCGGCCTGCGCGCCCTGCCCTTGGCAACCGCGACCACGCTTAACCAATCCAGCTGCATATCGGCAAGTACCTGCATTGCCGCCGCGAGCTGGCCTTTGCCGCCATCAACGAAGAGCACGTCGGGCATCGCGACCTCGCCCTTCTTCACTCGCTCGTAACGCCGGCGCAGCGCCTCCGC
>JBATID010000144.1:0-1923 GCA_049667545.1 Woeseiaceae bacterium | reverse complement strand
ACCACCTGCTGCACATCACCGGCAACGGCAACCCCGCTTTGAACGGTCACACCGGTGTAACCAAACTGCGTGCCGCCGGGCCAGGGCCCGTCGCAGCACACGGCAGGATAGTCGCCCAGGTTCACTTCCAGACTACGCGCGTTATTGGTTTGATCCATCGTCGAGTAGTACAGGTCGATGATGCCGGTGTAGTTATCGGTGGGCGCGAACTGCAGCGCGGCCATAAAGCCGTTGCGCTCTGTTTCGCCGAGGTCGGCACGCACCTTCATGCCATTGGTGACTAAGGTTCCGGCGGGCACGCTGGCATTCCAGTCGGGATTACCCTTGTTTACCGCACCCCAAGGCTCGTAGGTGCCAAAGCCTTGCGTAGCAAGAGGCGCGTAGAGACGCGCGTAGCCAATCGCCAGACCAACCTTACCGTCGTTGAACTGATCGATGTAAGAGAAGCTGATGCGCGAGCCCATTTCGTCTGAGCCGGCGCCCAGGTCGTCATTACCGTTCATCTCGCCGCGTATATTCACGGCAAAGGCCCTATTGCCGTAATCAAGTGGACGCACTGTGCGCAGGTCAATCGTGCCGGCCAGGCCCTGACCAACCAGGCTGGAATCTGGTGTCTTGTACACGAGCACCGAACTCAGCAGCTCCGACGGATACTGGTCGAATTCGACGCTGCGGTTGTCGCCGGTGCTGACCTGCTCACGACCGTTCAGCAGCGCCGTCGTAAAGCCCGGATCCGTGCCGCGCAAGCTGATGGCCGAGGCACGACCTTCGGCGCGCTGCGAGGTCAAACCGGGCAGCCGCGAAATAGCGTCGGCGATACTGGTGTCGGGTAGCCTACCGAGATCTTCGGCCGAAATCGCCTCGACGATGCTGTCGGAAGCCTGTTTGAGGTCAATGGCGCGTTGAATACTGCCGCGGATACCGACAGTAATGACCTCTTCGATCACTTCCTGACCGGCGCCCTGCGACTGCGTCTGAGCGCTGACCGTCCCGGCGCTGATTGCCGCAGCCAGTGCTATGCTGACTGCGAGCCAGGTACGTCGTAGTGGCTTGTTCATGGTATTGCTCCCCTCGCTTGACTCGCGAATAACGGCGGATGGATCCGCCCTTTAAGTAATGGCGTAATAGTCTTGCTTTTCTTCTACTTATTGTAGTCAGCAATCCTTACGCAAAGCAACGAAATGCAAACGTATTCAGGGTCACGGCGGAGACTATCCATACTGCATACGTTTGCGACGAATTATGGCTTCAAGAGACACGGGCGCGAGGGACAGTGACCCTAATTTCGCTGTGCTCAATTAGGGGACAGTCACGCTAAAGTAGAAGTACAGCTATTCCGCATCTCAAGAAGCGCACTCAGAAGGGGCAATGCAATGTATACGTATTCATTGCCTGAATACGTATACACCTCATTGCGGTCGGGCTGCTCGCTGATTAGTTTGGCCGCTAAACAAAATAAATGTACAAGACCTGCCAATGACGAGTAACGCTGAGCCTCATACCTTGCCGGATAAACGACAGGCAGGCGTCGGCCTGCATATCGCCTCGCTGCCGAGCCCCTACGGCATCGGCGAGATTGGCGCACCAGCCCGCGCATTTGTCGATCAAATGGGTTGTATGGAGCTCGGCGTCTGGCAGTTTTTACCTTTGGGTCCAACCGCTTACGGTGACTCACCCTACCAGTCGCTGTCGACTTTTGCGGGCAACGAGATGCTCATCAGCATCGGCGACTTGCTGGACATGGGGCTATTGGATGAGGCAGAAGTCGACGAGCTGACGGCTCTGCCGCACGATTACGTCGACTACGGCACATTGATACCCATCAAGTCGCGCCTGCTCACCATCGCGTCACAGCGCTTTCCTTTCAAGGCAAGCGAAGAACTCGAGTCGTTGTACCTTGAATTACTGGCTGCCAATGATGCG
>JBATID010000143.1:0-2747 GCA_049667545.1 Woeseiaceae bacterium | reverse complement strand
TACGTCGGCAAACTCATTGTCGACGCCGTGGTCGCCGCAATGAACTCGCCGGACCCCGATACGCAGGGAGTATTGATGTTAATCCTGCTTGAAGCCGGGATCGTGATCGCCGTCGCCGCGTGCCAGCGCGGCATTTCTGCGAGCCAGTCCCTGCTGCGCGCCCTGCTCGGCCAGCGCGTCAACGTCATGATCCTCGAGAAAGCGCTGACGCTGCAGCTCACACACTTCGAGGACTCCGAGTTTTACGACAAGTTGACGCAGGCGCGGCGCGAGGCATCGAGCAGGCCGCTGAGCCTGGTGAATCGTACTTTTGGACTGGCACAAAACACGTTGTCGCTGACCAGTTACGCTGTCTTGTTGTTTGCGTTTTCGCCATGGGCGGTGTTGATACTGGTGATTGCCGGGCTGCCGTCCTTTTTCGCTGAAGCGAAATTTTCCGGCGATCGTTTCCGACTGTTTCGCTGGCGCTCGCCGGATACGCGCATGCAGATGTACCTCGAGTCGGTCATCGCGCGCGAGGACGGGGTCAAGGAAGTCAAACTGTTTCAGCTGGGCCCGCGCTTGCTGCAGCGCTACCAGGATATTTTTCGCAAGCTGTTCACCGAAGACCGCAAACTCACCCTGCGTCGCGACGGCTGGGGATTTGTCCTCGGCCTGATCTCGACCGCGGCGTTTTACGGTGCCTATGCATGGATTGTCATTGCGACCGTGTACAGCCGTATTACCCTCGGCGCGATGACCATGTACCTGGTGTTGTTCCGGCAGGGCCAGGCCGCGGTTACCGCCATATTGTCGGCTATCAGCGGCATGTACGAGGACAACCTTTACATCTCCAATCTCTACGAGTATCTCGAACAACCGGTTATCAGCCAGTCGGGTGAGGCCGAGGCCGGCATCGATCCTAGCCGTGGTCTGGAACTCGAAAACGTGTCGTTCTCGTATCCGGGTAGCGCTGCCAAAGCGCTGGACGATATAACGCTGCAGATACGCCCGGGCGAAAGCCTGGCCGTTGTCGGTGAGAACGGCTCTGGCAAGACGACGCTGATCAAGCTGATCACGCGCCTGTACGAGCCCAGCAGCGGCCGCATACTGCTTGATGGCGTCGAATTGTCAGACTGGAACATCGAGGCACTGCGCCAGCGCGTCGGCGTAATCTTCCAGGATTTCGGGCGTTACCAGTTTACCGTCGGTGAGAATATCGGCGCCGGCGACGTACGGCACTTCGAAGAACCGGAACGCTGGGCCGATGCAGCGACCTCCGGCATGGCGGCACCGTTTATCAACGAACTGCCTGCTGGCTACGACACGCAGCTCGGCCGCTGGTTCAAAGACGGTCGGGAACTGTCCGGCGGCCAGTGGCAGAAGATCGCGTTGTCGCGTGCCTTCATGCGTACTGATGCCGATATCCTCGTGCTCGACGAGCCGACCGCGTCAATGGATGCCGCATCTGAAGCGGCGATTTTTGATCACTTCCGGCAGATGAGCCGGAACAAGATGACGATCCTGATATCGCACCGCTTCTCGACGGTGCGTGCAGCCGACCAGATCATCGTTATTGACCATGGTCGAATTCGCGAACGCGGCGATCACGCCAGCCTGATGGCAGACGACGGGCAGTATGCACACCTGTTTCGCCTGCAGGCGAAGGGTTACCAGTAACCGCTGGAAATTACCGCGCGGCGTTGGCGGTGATCGAGTCGATCAGCCGCGGCCACAGCGCAGGTGGCAGGTTATGGCCCATGCCATCGACGATCTCGAGGCGCGCCCCATCCACATGATCTGCGGTATCGATACCGCCGGCGAGCGGGACCAGCGGATCCTCGCTGCCATGAATAACCAGCGTTGGCGCCGTTATCTGCTGCAACCTGTCGCGACGATCACCATCTTCAATGATCGCAGCGACGTGCCGGACGAAGCCGGATGGGAAGTAGCAACGGTCAAAACTCAGCGCACACATCTCCCGACGCGTTTCTGCGTCGACCGGGTAAGCAGGACTCCCGATCAACTCGAGCGTGCGCATGTTGTGCGCGATGACCGCCTCGCGACTCGCGTTAGCCGGGCGCGCGCGGAAGATATGCCGTGACACCAGGGGGTCGGCGCCGGGAAGTGCGCGGTGGCCGCTGGTCGACATGATGGACGTCAATGTACGGACTCGCTCGGGAAATTGAACTGAGAGATTCTGGGCGATCATGCCACCCATTGAGGCGCCGACGATGTGTGCTTCTGACACCTCCAGTGCGGTGAGGAGGCCTGCCGCGTCGGCAGCCATGTCTCGCAACGTGTACGGAACCCGAACCGGCAGCCGCAACGCACTGCGAAAAAAGAGCGATGCCAGGCCCGGCGTTTTTGCGTTATCGAATTTCGTCGAGAAACCCGTATCCCGATTGTCGTAGCGGATCACATGAAATCCGCGCGCAGCGAGATCGCGGCAAAATGGCTCCGGCCACGCAACCAGCTGCATTCCCAGCCCCATGATCAGGAGAATGGTGGGGTCGGAAATCGAGCCGAACGACTCATACTCTATGGTGATGCTGTTTGTATTTACCTGCGGCATATCGATGCATCAAATGGGGACATGTCTTGGGACATCTCTTGGGGCCAGACCCCTTTCAAAGAAAGGGGTATGTCCCCTTTTGGTTAGCTTTCGCGCAGGTAGCCCCACGAGTGCAGCTTATCGTGATCCTCGAACCAGCGATCACCGATGTCGGTGCGGTAGTCCATATTTGGGATAAGGATGTTTTTGACCC
>JBATID010000142.1:0-1647 GCA_049667545.1 Woeseiaceae bacterium | reverse complement strand
CTTGATACCGGTGAGCTGCGACCCCAGCGATGTGCCACGAGAATTTGCGTCGGTCAGCTGACTGCTGAGACGCTCCAGCTGCTCGCGGGCGCTCCGCTCGTTCATCAGGTAGCGGCTGACGACCCATCCCTCGGTGCCGCCGGCCGTGCGCACGCGCGAATAGCCCGATTCGGCATCCCGTTCGAGCACCTCTAGCTGCGTACCACTGTCGATCATCAGCTGGATCGCATTGCTGGTGCTCGGGCCGGATCGCAACGTGATTTCAAATTGATCGGTTACCCAGGCAGGGGCAGCCCCGGCGGCCTGGACGGCAAACAAGCTGCATAGCGCGGCAACCCGAAAAAATGTCTTCATTAACTATCTCTTGAGCGGTAAAAAGTATGCGGCGAACTATAAGGCAACGCACGTTTTGCTGCCAGCCAATAAGACGTCAAATCAGTCGCTTATCGGCGACAGTTTCGAGATGTTCTGCGCCGCCGCGTCACTGACATGGCTGCTGGCGTTTTCGCCACACGGCCAGCATGTTATTTGCCGGCAATGCATACAGGCCCGAGCGCTGCAGTCCGCTGCTCATCGCCAGTTCGTCGAGAGCATCAAGATCACGAATACCCATGAGCGGGTCGCGCGCTCTCAATCCAGCGTCAAATTGCGCATTGCTCGGCGAAGTGAAATTACCTCGCAGGAGAAACGGCCCGTAAAGGCAGAAAACGCCATCGGGGCAAAGCGCTGTGCCGACCTTTGAGAACATGTCGATAACGGCGGCATAGCTCATGATATGCGCAGTATTGGCCGAGTACACCGCGTCATAAGCCTGGGGCTCAATCTCTGCCTGCTGCACATCCAGAGACAGCGGCGCCATGATATTGCCAAGATCGGCGTCGCTCACCCATGCGTTGATCGCCGGATGATTTTCGTCCCGATCACTGGTTTGCCAAATTAGATGTGGCAGCGCCGCCGCGAAATGAACCGCGTGTTGTCCTGTGCCGGAGCCGATCTCGAGAACGTGCGTACTATCCTCGAACTCGCGCCGCAGCACCTCGAGGATGGGTGGTGCGTTACGTTCGGCCGCCTCGGAAAACGGTTTCTCAAACATCCTCGGACGTGGCCTGCATTACAGTGGAATCGAAGAGGTGCTCGCGGTACCAGCAGAGCTCTGCGATTGAATCGCGAATATCCGCTAATGCCAGGTGCTCCGCTTCCTTGACGAACCCCTTGGCAACAGCCGGTGCCCAAAGCTGTGCCAGGATCTTCAAGGTGCTGACGTCGAGATTTCGGTAATGGAAAAATTTCTCCAGCACCGGCATCTCGCGCGCCAGGAATCGTCGATCCTGGCAAATACTGTTGCCGCACATTGGCGAGGCGCCAGCGTCGACCCACTTTGACAGAAACTCTATGGTGACCGCTTCCGCCTCAGCGGCACTGATCCTGCTGGCCAACACCCTCGTTGTCAGACCGGAATCGCCATGCTGCCGCGTATTCCACTCATCCATGGCTTCCATGGTCTCAAGTGACTGGTGAATTGCCAGAACCGGGCCCTCGGCCAGTTCGTTGAGGTGCTTGTCGGTGACAACCGTGGCAATTTCAATGATGGTATCGGTATCCGTACTCAACCCCGTCATTTCGAGGTCTATCCAGATCAGGTTATTC
>JBATID010000141.1:0-3293 GCA_049667545.1 Woeseiaceae bacterium | reverse complement strand
AAGCCAGGGCTCGTCGCCGACGAGCACAATCTGGCCTGCGAATTTCAGCTGCCGCAAGGTCGTAATGACCTGCCCGGCCGCATGACCTGCGCCGGCAATTACGATTTTATCTGTCACGGCATCATTTTCCTTTGCGCTCAATTTCGTGTGCCAAAATCATCGGACCTTACGCCGGAACTAACGGCCACAGCCTCGGCAGCAACACCATCACCGTGACAAAAACGACAATCGTCAGTGGCACGCCGACTTTGAGATAGTCGATAAAGCGGTAGCCGCCGGGGCCCATGACGAGGATGTTGGCAGGGTGCGATATCGGGCTGGTGAAACTGGCCGAGGCCGCCATTGCCACGGCCATCATCGCCGTTTCCGGCGCGAGACCCATGTCCGCCATCGCGGACAGGACAATGGGCGCCATCAGAACGACCAGCGCGGCGGTCGGAATAATCATGGTTGCCATAGCGGTCAGGATGTAAAGACCCATGATGACCGGCCACGGTCCTGCATCGCCGAGCAGGTTCATGACCTGGTCCGCAAGATAGGTGGCCGCCCCGGTATCCTGCATCGCAGTGCCGAGCGGCAGCATGCCGGCGATCAGGAAGATCGCACGCCAGTCAATAGCACGGTAGGCCTGCTCCATGTTCAGGCAGCCCGTCAGTACCATGATCGTGCAACCAATCACCGCGGCGATCGAGATCGGGGCGTACCCGAGCATGACCGTTATGACGACGCCGAGCATTATCGCTGCAGCCAGCGGCGCCCGTCGGGTATCGGGCGGCTTCTGACCCAGGGGCGTCAGGATGAGAAAGTCCGAATCGGATGACAGCAGTTGCAGGCGATCGCGCGGTCCGAGCAACAAGAGCGCATCGCCAATCTGCAGGCGTTCGTTGGCCAGCTCGGTGCCCACCGTTTCGCCTTCGCGCTCAATGGCCGCGAGTTCGATGCCGTAGCGCTCGCGAAAATTGAGCTCGCCAACGGTTCGTCCTGCCAGCGTGCTGCGCGGATCGAGGGTCGCGTCCAGCAACGTCAGTCGCTCGGAATCAAATTCCGAGACATTCGCCGGAATTTTCGTGTCGATCTCGAGTTCCTGCAGGCCGCGCAGGACGTCGAGGTCGCCATATTGCCCTTCGATGAGCAGGAGATCCCCACCCAGCAGCACCTGGTCCCCGTGCGGCATGACCGTCAGTTCGCCGTCGCGGAAGATGGCCAGTACGCGAAAATCGAACACGTCGGCAAGCCGACTTTTCTCCAATGTCTCTTCGGCAAGACCGCTGTTTTTCGGCAGGCGAACGACGAACATGCGCTCATCGCCAAGGCCTTTTTCGGCCAGCTGTTCCGGCGTGAAAATTTCGACTTCGTCAAAGTCCGGGAACTTCTCGAGTTGTGCCACGGAATCAATCTCGCCCTGCACCAGGATCGTGTCGCCTTTTCTGAGCGGCACGTAGGCAAGATTGGTCATACGATAGGAATCGCGGCGCAGGATGCCAATTACGGCAACGTCAAAGCGTGACCGAAACGCCGCGTGACGCACGAGCTCGGAGATAACGGGAGAGCCCTCGGCAATCGTCACGGATGCATAGGCGACCTTGGATGCGACCATCGACTTCAGCACCGGCGCCTCGCGCTCGATGACAAGATCGCTCCAGCGCCTGAGTTCACGGAACTGGTCGAGGCGCCCCTGCACCAGGATGCCGTCGCCGCCACGAATAATCGTTTGTCGTCCGGGCAGCGTCTCGCTGCGGCCATGACGCAGCAACGACAGGATAATCAAACCGGTCGATGCTCCGATCCGGCTTTCGGCCAGCGTCTTGCCGACGAGAACGGAATCGTAAGGAACACGCATCATAAAGGTGCGTTCCTGCAGCTTGTAGCGTGCGCGGAGACTGCGCTGGCTGACGCGCTTGTCGCGTTCTGCCCGGCGTGCCGGCAGCAGGAAACGTCCGAATAGTGCGACGAACACGACGCCGACAACCATGACAGCACCGCCCAGCGGCGTGAAGTCGAACAGTTTGAACGGCGCATAGCCGTTGAGCACCATCGATTCGCTGATCAGCAGGTTGGGCGGTGTGCCGATCAGTGTCATCAGGCCGCCAAGCAGCGTCGAATACGCGAGCGGCATGAGAAGCCGCGACGCCGGAATTCGGGTGCGCCTGGAAACCTCGACGACGACCGGTAGCATGAGCGCCGCGACGCCGATGTTATTCATGAACGCCGAGAGGACCGCGCCGGTGACCATGATGACGACGATCATCGCGATTTCGCGACGACCGGCAATGCGCATAACTTGCCGCCCGATGACGTCGGCAATGCCGGTGCGGGTCAGCCCCTCGCTGAGAATGAACATGGCCCAGACCGTGATGACGGCGCTGTTACTGAAACCTGCGAATGCCTCCGTGGAGTCGACCAGTCCCGTGACGGCAAGAGCGCCGAGCACCAGCAGTGCAACGAGGTCCATGCGGATGACTTCGCTGATAAAAAGTACGAGCGAAACGGCCAGGATACCGAGGACCAGTGCAATTTCGAGGGTCATTCAGTCTGTCTTTAAAGTGGTTCGCGTGGTCGGTGTGTTCAGTCAGTCTGTTTATACACGACCTGACGCACAAAAGCGTAATGCGCTTTTGCAGTGCAGCACATGAGTCGATTGTGCAACCATTGTCCGATGACTCGAACCGAAACCTACCAACCTCTCGTGAAGCGACGGGATTGCAGACATCGCATTCGTGGCGTTGACTACGCTGTCAGCGAATGGGGCAACCTGGATGCACCGCTGCTTGTCTATCTGCATGGCTGGGCCGACACGGGCTCGACCTTCCAGTTCGTGGTCGACCAGCTGGCGGAGTCCTGGCAGGTCGTCGCGCCGGACTGGCGCGGCTTCGGCCGCAGCGATTGTGCCTGCACCAGCTATTGGTTCCCTGACTACCTTGCGGACTTGCATGCGCTGCTCGACATCTATTCGCCACAGCGCCCGGTGCGGCTGATTGGCCATAGCATGGGTGGCAACGTGGCCTCGCTGTATGCCGGGACGATGCCGGAGCGCGTGCGGGCACTGATCAATATCGAGGGGTTCGGGCTGAAGGACTCGGATCCGGCCGACGCCCCGCAGCGATACCGGGAGTGGCTACTCGCGCAGGCCAGTGAATCCGGGTTTGCCCGGTACGCTGATTTTGCTGCCCTGGCGTTTCGTATCCGCAAACGCAGCCCCGGCATGTCGGCCGCCGCCGCCGACTTTGTAGCGCGGGAATGGGCCACGCGCGACGCGGACGGCGAGGTGCGGCTGCGCGCGGACCCGCGTCACC
>JBATID010000140.1:0-9480 GCA_049667545.1 Woeseiaceae bacterium | reverse complement strand
GGCTTCCCATCGTCATCGACATGATTCTGGCCAACAATGAACAGGATCGACAGGAGGCGCTCGACCGGCTGCTGCCGATCCAGCGTGCCGACTTCATCGAGCTGTTCAGTGTCATGTCGCCGAACCCCGTGACCGTGCGGCTGCTTGACCCGCCGATGCACGAGTTCCTGCCGACCGAACACGATTTGCTCGAGCAGATAGACACGCTGCGGCTGTATCGTAACGTGGTGCGCGGCCGGCAGACGGCGCTGGAAACTTTCACGACCCGACCTGAGTTGCCAAAACCGTTCGACGAGCTAAGCGAAGAGCTGGTCAACGATGCGCTCATCAAGAAAGAACGCATGCTGAAGAAGGTGCGCGAGCTGCAGGAGGTCAACCCGATGCTCGGCCATCGCGGCGTGCGTCTTGGCATCGCTTATCCGGAAATTTACGCGATGCAGATCAAGGCCATTCTCGAAGCGACGGTCGACTGCGCGAAACGCGGCATCTCGGTGCGGCCGGAAATCATGGTGCCGCAGGTTATTACTTCACAGGAACTGGCACACGTGCGGCGTACGGTCGATCACCTGACGGCGGACCTCGAGAAGGACTTCGGCAAAGAGCTGCGCTTCAAGTTCGGCACGATGATCGAAACCGTGCGCGCGTGCACGAGAGCCAGCCAGCTTGCCGAAAACGTCGAGTTCTTCTCCTTCGGTACGAACGACCTGACCCAGGCCGCGTTCTCGTTCTCTCGTGAGGATGCGGAGAACAAGTTCCTGCCGATGTACAACGAGTATGGAATCCTGCAGGACAACCCGTTCGAGGTGCTGGACATCCAGGGAGTCGGGCAGCTGATCAAGATGGCTGTTGATCGCGGCCGCGCGCAAAGAAAGGACCTGAAGATCGGCATCTGCGGCGAGCAGGGCGGCCACCCGGCGTCGATACGTTTCTGCCACTACGCGGGACTTGATTACGTGTCGTGTTCGGGGCCCAGGGTGCCGATCGCGAGATTAGCGGCCGCAACCGCGAAGTTGACCGAAAAAGAGTTCGCGGCAGCGCAGGATTGGAACGAGAAACGCGGCTCCTCTGCTTAGAGGCGCCTGGCTTTTACTAACTGTCGGCGTCGGCGACTCCCAGCTTGCGCATGCGTGCCGTTTTCTTGTACTGGTGCTTTTGCATGCGCCGCAGGATGTCATCGAGCATCCGTATCGCCGCGAGTACGTGGGCACCTTTATTTAACATCACGCAATCGGCACGCTGTGCCATTGCCGCGTCGCTGATTTCGGCGCGCGAAGCCTGCCCCTTCTTGGTTATTCCTTCGAGAACCTGTGTGGCCCATATAACAGGCACTTGCGCCGCCTCACAGAACCACAGAATTTCCTCCTGAATTTCGGCAAGCCGCTCCCAGCCGCACTCAACGGCCAGGTCACCGCGGGCGATCACTACGCCGGCAGGGTAGCTACGCATAGCCGTCAGCAACAGCCACGGCAGGTTCGTGAAGCCGCGTTTCGTCTCTATCTTGATCACAACGCCGAGGTTGCGATCAGGATACGACCGCAATGCCTCCTGCAGCAGCGTGATGTCTTCTGGTTCTCTGACGAAGGACAGGCTGACGGCGTCAGCATGCTCGGCGGCAAAAGCAAGATTGGTTTTGTCGAGGTCGGTCAGGCCGGGTAAACGAATATCGCTGCCGGGAAAATTGATGCCGCGGTTAGCGCGCAGATTGCTGCCGGTAGGTTTTGCCTTGGTGATCTCTACCTGCATTTCGTTACTGTCGACCGCTGTCACGATGCCGGTAATCTTGCCGTCATTCAACGATACCGGATCGCCGGGCACGACAAACTGAAACACCTCCGGCTGCTGGCATGCGATATGTGCCGGACGGGTGATCTGGCCGTCGGCACCTTCCTTCGCAGGTGCGCCGGGCGTATTGCTGCGGTGCAACACCAGCGTGTCGCCGACTCGCAGCAGTAAGGGCTGTTCGATAGCGGGCAGCTCGCCTACACGAAACTCGAGCTTTTCAGCCGTGTTTTTTCGAATCAGGCGTAGCTTCGTGCGGGTCGCAATGTAAGCGCCTTTATACGACTCAAGCACCAATCCCTTGGCATCCTTTTCCACTACCTTGAGACGCCGTTTTTTACCGCGAGTGTCTTTAAACAGGAACTCATCACCCGGCGCCGCGATCTCAATGCACTCGACGGGTACCGGAACCACAGCCGCCTTGGTGCCGCGCTGCAACAGATCATCCGGCATAAAGCGAATGCGCCGAGGGGCGACGACGCAGCCCAGCGCGTCGCGCCGCGGCCGAATATGGAGCACACCCGGTCCTGGCTTTAACGCGCCGGTACGTATCTTGGGGCCGGTCAGGTCCATCAGGATTCGACATTCCACTGCTGCGGCAGCGGCGGCGGTCCTGATGTTTGCAACCATGCCCGCCCACAGCGATTCGTCATCGTGCGCGCAATTGATGCGGGCGACGTTCATGCCGGCGGCGATCATCTCCGCGACGAGCGTCGCGTTGTGTGCAGCTTCGGTCGGCAGCGTTACCATGATGCTGACATCCCGACCCTCGGGGTGCGCTCCAAGGATGGCCTGCTTGTGAGACGCCACACTAACGTCATTCAGGTCCAGTACTGGCGGCGGTGGCGAGCAGGTTTTTAAAGGGGAATCGGCCAGTGACTGCAGCACGCTCCATACCGCTGCAACGGAACCCATGACGTTGCGTTCAGCGCGCTCAAGCGTTGACAGGCCAAGCGACGCAAGGCTTTCCTGCAGCTCGCTGATGTCAGACTGGCGCAGTGCGACGTAATGCAGCAGGTTGCGGGCGCTATCGCGAAACTCCGGATGGACTTTTGCCAGGTCTTCCGCGTAATGGGCCTCGAGGTCCCCGGCACGCTTTGAGATCGACGCCAACTCACTGGCGAGCTTCCCAATGTCAATCTTGTCGGTCACGACCACACTCCCGTTACCCTGTTGTAAGGCATTTGGGAGAGCCCCGCAGTTATGGATTCCACCTATTTGTAGCGCATACCCGCCTCGCAAGCTTTAGACTGATGTTTTGGACGATTAGTTGAGAAGGACGAAAGAGTCACATGGCAAAAATACTGCTGCTGTATTCCACGACCGACGGGCATACGATCGAGATTTGCAGGCGCATCCAGAGCGTCATCGAACAGAGCGGCGCGGAGGTGGTGCTGCGCGACCTCAAAGACGAGCCCGATTTGGGGCCGGATACGTTTAACAAGATCGTGATCGGCGCAAGCATTCGCTATGGCAAGCACCAGCCGCTGGTAGCAGCGTTCATCAAGCGTAATCAGGCGGTACTCGAAGCAAAGCCGAATGCGTTTTTCTCGGTCAACGTCGTTGCCCGCAAGCCCGAGAAGAACACACCCGAGACCAACCCTTACCTCAAGAAGTTCCTCAAACAGATTGACTGGCAGCCGCAAAATCTCGCCGTGTTTGCCGGCAGGCTCGAGTATCCGAGCCTCGGTCTTTTCGACAAGACCATGATCCGTTTCATCATGTGGATGACGAAAGGACCGACGGACCCGACCGGGACCTTCGAATTTACGGATTGGGACAAGGTCGAGGAGTTTGGACGAATGATTGCCCGGCTCTAGTTGCCAGGCTCTGGCGTTCAGTCTTTCAGGTACTTCGCGTAAGACTCGATGTACTTTTCGGCCGTATCGGCGGAAATCAGCACGGCGCGGCCTGGGTTGCTTGCGCCGAACTGCATTGCGGCGTGCAGGACAGCACCGGTTGTCGGACCGACCAGGGCGCCGTCAGTGCGCGCCACTTTGATGCCCGCTGCAAATGCATCGTCGTCGGTCACTGAAATAATGTCATCGAGCAAGTCCGGATCCAGGATCTTCGGATAGTGCTCTTCGGGCAGCCCGGTGATGCGTTTCAGACCGGACAGGTTGTGGTGCCGGCTGGCCGGTTCGACACCGATGATCTTGATCGACGGGTTCATTTTCTTCAGGTACTGGCCAACGCCACTGATCGTGCCGCCGGTGCCAATGCTCGCGAAGAAATAATCGATATTCCCTGCCGTCTGGCGCCAGATTTCCGGGCCAGTGGTGTGGTAGTGCGCCGCCACGTTGAGCTGACTCTCGTACTGGTTCGGACTCACGTACTTGCCACCGTAAGCCTCGCTCTCGACCATGCTCTTGATCACACCGCGCGCACCCTCGGAAGGGAAAATCGGGCAGAGCTCGTCATCGACTTCAATGAGCTCGGCACCCAGGAAGCGCAGCATCGCTTTCTTTGCCTCAGGCACACCTTCAGGTACTGCGATCTCGATCGGAATGTTGCGGGCGTTCGCCAGGGCAGCCAGTGCAATGCCCGTGTTGCCGGCAGATGCCTCGGCCAGCGCCTGGCCTTCCCGCAGCTGCAGGCCCTTGAGCATGAAGTGCGCCGTGCGGTCCTTGATCGACCCGAACGGGTTCATGCCTTCGAGCTTTAGCAGCACCTCGTAATCCGCGTGCGGATTGAAGCGCTCGCCGAGCCTGAGCATGGGCGTCGGGTTGTCCGGGCCCGGAATCAGATCAGCGATGCTGTCGAAGACCTGGCTGTCGCTTTGGAAGAGTGTGTCTGCGCGTGCATTCATAGTCCGACCCAGTCTATAGGCGAATGCCCAGCGGACAAGCGTCTGGCCAGACGGCTTGGTTATGCGCTTATTCCATTGGGGTCTATCGGTCCGTGCAGGCCAAGCCACCGAACCGCTGGTTAAACCACCTCTCCAGCGGCGTGTCCCGAAGCCCAGGCCCACTGGAAGTTAAAGCCGCCCAGGTGCCCGGTCACATCAACCACCTCGCCGATAAAATACAGGCCGGGCTGACGCAGGGACTCCATGGTGCGCGAGGACAGCTCGGTTGTGTCGACGCCGCCGAGCGTTACCTCCGCGGTCCGGTAGCCCTCGGTGGCGGCCGGTTTCATCGTCCATTCGTGCAGCTGCGCGGCGATCGCCAGCAGCCGGTTGTCGGCGATCTCGACGAGCGGCAGCTCCGCCTCTGCCGGCCAGAACAGGCCTTGCACTTCCTGTACCAACGCGCGCGGCAACCGCTCGGCGAGCACATTGCGCAGCAGTGATTTCGACCGCGCGCGCTTGGCATCCAGTAGATCTTTCGCGGTATCGCTGCCGGGCAGCAGGTCGATAACAATCGTTTCTCCGGCCGACCAGTAGCTCGACAACTGCAAGACGGCCGGTCCGCTCAGGCCCCGGTGTGTAAACAGAACAGCGTCACTGCACGACTGCCGGGTGGTGCTGAACGAGGCCGGCAGGCTGACGCCGGCGAGGCGTTGCATCATTTCGTGCAGGGTGCCGGTGAACGTCAACGGCACGAGGGCGGCCGTTGTGTCGATAATGGTGTGCCCGAACTGGCGAGCGATCTCGTAGCCGAATCCCGAGGCGCCCATCTTTGGAATGGACAGACCGCCGGAGGCAATAACCAGCGACGCGGCATTGAAGTCACCCGTGCTGGTCTTAACGTGAAACTGGTCGTTCCGCGTTACCGACCGGACCTCGCAATGCGTGCGTATTTGCACGCCTGCGTTGTCGCACTCGCTCAGCAACATCGCAACAATGTCTTTCGACGAGTTGTCGCAGAAAAGCTGACCCGCGGTTTTTTCGTGATAGGGAATGCCATGTGCTTCAACCATGGCAACAAAATCCGCAGGCGTGTAGCGGCTCAAAGCAGAGATGCAGAAGTGCGGGTTTTGGGATAAGAAAAATGACGGTTCGCAGTTCAGGTTTGTAAAATTACAGCGGCCACCGCCCGACATCAGGATCTTCTTGCCAACCTTGTTGGAACCTTCGAGGACAAGCACGCGCCGCCCGCGATTGCCGGCAACAATGGCGCAGAGCAGCCCGGCGGCGCCGGCCCCGATAATCAAGACATCCGTATCGTGCATACCGGGATAAGGTGCAGCATTTATTGAGTAACTGCCAGCTTATTCATTTTGCAGCTGCGGTATGCCTGCTCTCATTATTGGCAACATGAACAAGCCACATGCGGAAGACCTGTTTCGCCAACAGGCGATTGCCGCGCTGTCAAAGCGCCCGTTCGGCCGCCCGATTGCGAGGGCGCCCCGGCCCTGGTTCTGGGTAACCGCGCTGGTTGTTTGCCTGGTGATTGCGGCAAGCGGTTTTCTGGCCCAGGCCGAGTACGCCCGCAAGGAATCTGTGCGCGGCTGGCTGGTCGCCCACAACGGCGTCGTCCGTATCAGTCACGACCAGGGTGCTGACGTGACAGCCATCCTGCGGCAGCCGGGTGATACCGTGGCAGCGGGCGATGCCATACTGATGCTGGGGCATGATCGTATTCTCGATGACGGCAGCAACTCGAATACCTTGCAGCGCGACGAACTGCTGGAGCAGATAGCGGCGGTCAGTGCGCAGATGTCGCTGCTGCGCCGCGAAGTCGCCGTTGAAGCCCGGTCAATTGCTGCACAGCTGGAGATCCTGCAGGTCGAGCAAGGGCTCTCGGATGGACAGCAACAGACGCAGCGGCAGCGCATTTCGGTCGCAACAAAGAAACTCGCGCGACTGGTTAGCGCCGAGGCCAGCGGTGCGGTGACAGAGTGGGAGGTCCTGCAACAGCAAGACGAGTTGGCCGGGCTGCAGCAAGCGCTGGCGGGACAGCAACAAGGGGACAGTGCCCGGCTGCGCGAGCAGCAGCAGCTACAAGAGCGCTCGCGCCGCCTGCCGCTGGAGACCGAACGCGTTATCGCCGCGCTGCAAGGGCAACGATCAACACTGCAGCAAGCACTGACGCGGCAGCGGGTCGAGCAGCGCGTCGTGCTGACGGCGCCCGTGTCGGGCAAGCTCGCGTCGATCGAGGTGCATGTCGGGGAAGCGATTGCACCGCGGCAGTTATTGGCCACGGTCGTCCCTGCCGATTTGCGGCTAACCGCCGATGTTTTCGTACCCTCCAGTGCGATTGGATTTATCCGGACCGGTCAGCCGGTGCGACTGCATTACGATGCATTGCCGCACGAGCACTTCGGTGCCTTTACCGGGCAGGTTGAGACCATTTCCGATGCCGTGCTGCTACCCCATGAGCTGCCACCGACGTTCCACATCTCCGAGGCTGCATTCAAAGTCGGAATCACGGTGCAGCACCCGGTTGCCGCGCTCGCAGCAATACGAGCAACGTTGCGGCCCGGCATGCTGCTGGACGCAGAGATTATTCTCGAGACGCGCAGCCTGGTTGAGTGGTTGCTTGAGCCGCTGCATTTGCGACGGCGAAAAGCGGCATAGAGTGTCACAGGCACCGGCGGAGCAGCCGTTCATCCGGATGAGCGGCGGTGCACGCCTGCCGATGGTTCGACAGTCGGGCGCGGCTGATTGTGGCCTGGCCTGCGTTGCCATGATTGCCGGTTATCTCGGGACGGCGGTCGACCTGGTGCAGTTGCGCCGCCGGTTTTCAACGTCGTTGCGTGGCGCGACCCTGCGGGACATTGCCAGTGTCTGCGCCGCGCTGAGATTGTCGACCCGGGCTGTCCGCTGTGAGGCATCCGAGCTCGGCAGGCTTCGATTGCCCTGCGTGCTGCACTGGCGTTTCAATCACTTCGTGGTGCTTAAAGCGGTGCGCGGCGGTCACCTGCTGATTCATGACCCGTCGCGCGGCATCGTGAAAGAGCCGCTGGCCGTTGCCGCCGAGGCGTTCACCGGCATTGCGCTCGAGGTGTCGCGCGGGGCCGGCTTCAAGAAGACGAGCAAGCCATCGCCTTTGAAATTGAGCGGGCTGATGTCATTCGGCGCGTCCGATTACCGGCAATTGACAGGGGGTTTGCTACTCGCCCTGGTTTCTGAGCTGTTGCTGCTGGCGTCGCCGCTCTACCTGCAGGTCGTGATCGACCAGGTACTGGGGAGGGGCGATCGCTTGCTGCTGAATACTCTGATAGCGGGATTTTCGCTGCTCCTGCTGTTTCAGGTGGCAGCCAACACCATGCGGCAACTGACGTTTCAGTACCTGAGCCACGTAACCGTATTCGATACGTCCGCACGCGTTCTGCATCAGCTGATGCGGCGGTCGCTGGGCTGGTTCCGGAGCCGCAACCTCGGCGACATACAGCATCGCGTGCAGTCGTTGCGCGGTGTGCAGGACTTTATCGTGTACGCGGCGCCGGCGCTGGTTGTCGACACGTTGTTTATTCTCCTGATCATTACTTTCATGACTTTGTACGACCCGCTGCTGACCTTGCTGGCCGTCGTGGTTGCGGCGGCGTGGTGCCTGTGGCGCGCAGCCATCCTGCCAAGAACGCTGCGCCTTTCGAACGAGATCGCGGCGGCCGACGCGGCGGTTCAGACGCATTTTCTGGAAACCCTGCGAGCCAGCCAGACGATCAAAATGCTTGGCGGCGACGCCGCCAGGGTGTCGGAGTGGTGCGGCTATTTCGCCGATGCAACCAATGCGCGCATTCGGGCAGGTAATCTTAAGATCGTCGACAATGCCCTGCGGCAGGTGCTTTTTCACGGCATGCGGCTGACCGTGATCTACTGGCTGGCGATGAAGAGCCTGGCCGGTGATCTGAGCATCGGCATGGTGTCGGCATTTGCGTCTTACCTCGGCATGTTCATTACGCGCACTGGCGGCATCGTTGATCGGGTCATTGCTTACCGCCTGCTCGAAGTGCCGCTCGGCCGCCTGGCAGATATCGTTTTCAGCGGTGAGCCGGACGAGCACGAGCCATCGCGGCAATCGACGACGACGCGCCCCTCCGCCTGCGCTGTCGAGCTTACGCACGTGGTGTTTCGCTACGCCACGCACGAGCCCGCTATTCTCGACGGTTGCACGTACCGTATTCCTGACGGCGGGTTTGTTGCCATCGCCGGCAGCTCCGGGTGCGGCAAGAGCACGCTATTGCGATTGATCGCGGGGGTGGAAAAACCGAGTAGCGGCGAACTGTGCGTCGGGGGCGTGCCGCTGCGTGATTTGCAAAGCGCCAGCTTTCGTCAATACACGGCGACTGTTTTTGAAGACGACTGCCTGATGAAGGGTTCCATTGCTGACAACATCGCGCTGTTCGACACTGACAGGAACTCCGCGGCCATACGGCGGGCGGCCCGCGACGCGTGCGTTGCGACTGATATTGAGGCCATGCCCATGGGCTACCAGACCCGGATTGGTGACCTGGGATCGTCACTGTCAAAAGGCCAGGCACAGCGCATTCTGCTGGCGCGGGCGCTGTATCGACAGCCGCGATTGTTACTTCTCGATGAGGCCACCAGTGGCCTGGACTGGGACACTGAAAAACGCGTCATCGACCAGCTGCTGGCGCTCAACGCGACCCGCGTTGCCGTTACGCACAGCGATCAGATGCTGCAGGCGGCGCACGAGGTCATCTGGCTGACCAACGGTAGATTCTCGTTGTCGCGGCCCGCGCTGAATGTCTAACCCGGCGCGGGCCTCAATCCAGTCTCGATAAACTAGTTGCGGTATGCCGGCGGCCTGTCCGAGTCAAGCTGCAGATAGCGATCTCGCAGCAGTGTCTGTC
>JBATID010000139.1:0-9136 GCA_049667545.1 Woeseiaceae bacterium | reverse complement strand
TTTGGCATTTCCTATCGCGAGCTCGACACGGCTGCCGGCGAGTTCATTTTTCCAACATCGACCCCCGCGAGCTTTGATCCCGTTGAGGCACACCGGGCAATCGATCGCATCATGAGCTGCGAGCCGGAGCAGCTGTACCTTACACACTACAGTCGCGTGCGAAATCTCCCGCGACTCGCTGACGCGATGCACGCCGGCATCGACGCCTATGAAAAAATGGCGCTTGCCTGCAGCGGCGCTGACGATCGCCTCGCCGCGCTCGAGGCGGCAATGTACGACTATCTTTCGACGGGCCTGATCGCGCATGGCTTCAAGGGCGGCGATGCAGCGATGCGCGCAGTCCTCGAGGTTGATGTCGCGCTCAATGCGGCAGGCCTTGTCGCCTGGCTGGCTCGCCAGGACTAACTGGAACAAAAAACCGGGACAACAGCATGGACACATTTCGCGCGTATCGAATCGACGAGCAGGCCGGCAACGTGGTCGCCGGCTTCAAACAGCTGACGCTCGATGAGCTGACCGCGGGCAACGTCGTCGTTCGTGTCAGTCACTCGACGATCAACTACAAGGACGCGCTGGCGGCGACCGGCAAGGGCAGGATTTTGCGGCGCTACCCGCTCAATGGCGGCATTGACCTGGCCGGCGTTGTGGTGAGCTCGGAGGACACCGAGTTCCAGCCGGGTACCGCGGTTCTCGTGAATGGCTGCGGCCTGAGCGAAACGCTGGACGGCGGGTACTCTGAGTACGCGCGCGTCGATAGCAAGAGCCTGGTGCCGATACCGGAGGGCATGACGGCCGCCGAGGCGATGCAGATTGGCACCGCCGGTTACACGGCGGCGCTCGCCATACATCGCATGGAACAGAACGGTCAGGCGCAGGACCAGGGCCCGATCGTCGTCACAGGCGCGACCGGCGGCGTTGGCAGCATTGCGATCGACATGCTCGCCGGGCGCGGTTACGAGGTGGTTGCCCTTACCGGTAAAGCGACCGAAGAGGCCTACCTGCGAAAAATCGGGGCGGCCCGCATTTTGCTGCGCGACGAGCTTGATCTGGGCAAGCGGCCGATGGAAAAGGCCGAATGGGCGGGCGCCATCGACAACCTGGGCGGCGACTATCTCACCTGGCTAACGCGCACGATGCGTTATGGCGGCAACATCGCGAGCATAGGTCTTGCTGCGAGTCCGGCGCTCAACACGACCGTGTTGCCTTTTATATTGCGCGCCGTCTGCCTGCTGGGCATCAACTCCGTCGAGACGCCCCGGGCTTTGCGGCGGGCCGTATGGCGGCGCATCGGCGACGACTTGAAGCCTAAGCACCTCGATACCATCGGGCATCAGACCATTTCCTTCGATGAGCTTCCCGCGGCGTTCCAGGCGTATATCGACGGGACCGTGACCGGCCGTATTGTCGTCGAGATAAATTGACGGTCCGCGCCGACTGGGATCCGGCGCTCGTCGATATTGCAGACTACGTCTGCGATTACGGCATCGACAGCGACCTCGCCTACGAAACCGCCCACTACTGCCTGATGGACGCGCTGGCCTGCGGGTTCCAGGCGCTGGATTACCCGGCCTGCACCAGGCTCATGGGGCCGGTCGTTCCCGGCGCGACGCTTGCCGGTGGCGCGCGCGTGCCGGGCACTTCCTACGAGCTCGATCCGGTGCTGGCGGCGTTCAACATCGGCGCCATGAGTCGCTGGCTCGATTTCAATGACGCGTGGCTGGCCGCCGAATGGGGCCATCCGGCGGATAATCTTGGCGGCATTCTCGCCGTTGCGGACTACCTGAGTCGGCAGGCGCGCGTGCAGGGTGAAGAGTCACTGACTATGCACGACGTGCTGACGGCCGCCATCAAAGCGCACGAAATACAAGGCGTGCTGGCGCTCGAGAACGGCTTTGAGCGCGCTGGTCTCGATCACGTACTGCTCGTGCGTGTTGCCTCGACAGCGGTGGTGACGCGGATGCTCGGCGGGAATCGCGAACAGGTATTGAACGCCGTGTCCAACGCGTGGATCGACGGTTGTTCCCTGCGCACCGACCGTCATGCGCCAAATACCGGTTCGCGCAAGAGCTGGGCGGCGGGTGACGCGACCAGCCGCGCCGTGCGCCTCGCGTTGCTCGCCATGACCGGCGAGATGGGCTACCCGTCTGCGCTGAGCGCGAAAACCTGGGGCTGTTACGATGTCCTGTTCAAGGGTAAGGCGTTTGGTTTCCAGCGGCCGTACGGCAGTTACGTCATGGAGAACGTGCAGTTCAAGCCGATGGGTCATCGCGAGCGCCGCGAGGAGGGCATCGCCGTGCTCAGGCAGAAATTTGCCGACAGCGTCTCGGCGAAGCTCGCGGCGAACCAGTGGGCGAAGCTCGATGCGCTGTGCGCCGATCGAGACAAGCTTGCGGTGGCACCGGTCGATGATTTCATGGCCCTGCTCGTTGCGTAAGCCGCCCCATTCAGGCTTTTGGCGATAACGATGCGACCACAAGTGATAGCAACCGCCATCGGCAAGCTGGGCCAGGAGATCCCGCCGGGCGCCGCGGAGAAATTCGCGGCGCTACTGGCCGAACTCGAAAAGTGGAATCGGCGCGTCAACCTGACGGCGATTCGCGATCCCGATGAAATGGTCACCGGCCACCTCCTCGACAGCCTGGTCGCACGACCGCTGCTGGCAGGGACCCGGATCCTCGATGTTGGCACTGGTCCGGGGTTTCCGGGCCTGCCACTCGCGATTGTCGAGCCGCACCGGCACTTCACGCTGCTCGATAGCAACCGCAAAAAGATCATGTTCGTACAGCACGTCGCCGGATTGCTCGGCCTCGATAACGTCGCGGCAGTCAAAGGCCGCGGTGAGGACTATGCACCCGGTCAGCGCTTTGATACGGTGATCGCCCGGGCGCTGGCCGCATTGCCGCGTCTCGTGGAGATCGCCGGGCATCACGTAAGAGAGGACGGGGTGTTCGTGGCGCTGAAAGGGCGCTACCCGGCGGAAGAACTCGAACAAATGAGCGGCAAACCGTGGAGCCACGCCGTGACGGAGCTGAGGGTGCCTGGCCTGCAAAAAGGGTCGCGGCACGCGGTGCTGTTGCGACGGGCGTAACTCCCGCAAACGAATCAGGCTAATTTCATGACGCGTATTCTTGCAGTAGCAAACCAGAAAGGCGGGGTGGGCAAGACCACGACCTGCGTCAACCTGGCCGCGTCGTTGGCGGCAACGCAGCGGCGCGTGCTGCTGGTCGATATGGATCCACAGGGCAACGCCACGATGGGTTGCGGCATCAACAAGATGGAGCTGGAAAACTCCAGCTGTGACGTACTGCTCGGCGACGCGACGGCGGCAGACACCATCGTCTCGGCGCCGGAAGGCGGTTTTGCCGTGTTACCCGGCAACGAGGACCTGACGCTGGCAGAGGTACAGCTGCTGCAGGAAATCGGGCGCGAGATGAAACTCAAGAAAGCGCTGGCGCCTGTCGCAGGGCTTTATGATTTCATACTCATCGACTGTCCGCCGTCGATCAACATGCTGACCATCAACGCGCTTACGGCGGCGAACGGCGTACTCATTCCCATGCAGTGCGAGTACTACGCGCTCGAGGGCTTAAGCTCGTTGATAAAAACAATCGAACAGGTGCGAGAGTCCGTGAACCCGGGCCTCGAGCTCTACGGCATCTTGCGCACGATGTTTGACCCGCGCGTCAATCTCTCCAACGAAGTCTCGCAGCAGTTGATCGAGCACTTTGATCGTAAAGTGTTTCGCACGATGGTGCCGCGCAACATCCGCCTGGCCGAGGCGCCGAGCTTTGGTCGTCCGGTGCTGTTCCATGACCGCTCGTCGCGCGGCGCGATTGCCTATCTTGCGTTGGCCGGCGAAGTATTGCGCCGTGAAGATGCGCTCATGGCGGAGGCGGTATGACTGCCGATTTGAAGTGGCGACGCGCGGCGCGTCTCAAACCTGGATCCTGATCAATGACACCGAAGAAACGACTGGGCCGCGGCCTCGACGCCCTGCTAAGCAAACCAGCAGCGAAACCCGCTGCAGGGGCTGGTGACAACACGGCCGGCAATGACGTGCTCAGGGCGGTCCCCATCGACCTGCTGCAACGCGGTCGTTATCAGCCGCGCGTCGATATGCGCCAGGACACGCTGGAAAACCTGGCCGATTCGATCCGGGCACAGGGCGTGGTACAGCCGATCGTTGTTCGGCCTGTCGACGGCAAGGGCGAGACCCAACGCTACGAGATAGTCGCTGGCGAACGCCGCTGGCGCGCCGCACAGCTTGCCGGGCTGGCCGAGATTCCCGCGGTTGTGCGCGAGGTTGACGACGAAGCGGCTATTGCCATGGCCCTGATCGAGAACATCCAGCGGGAAAACCTCAACCCGCTGGAAGAGGCGCGCGCGCTCGACCGGCTGATACGCGAGTTTGACCTGACCCATGCCGAGGCCGCCACGGCGGTTGGCCGGTCGAGGGCGTCGGTCAGCAACCTGCTGCGGCTGCTGGACCTGTCCGACAAGGTGAAGCCGATGCTTGAGGAGCGCAGCCTCGAGATGGGGCACGCGCGGGCGCTGCTGTCGATCACGAATCCTGTGCAGCAGCTCGATGCTGCGCGACAGGTTGTCAAGAAGGGGCTGTCAGTTCGAGAGACGGAAAAGCTCGTGAAGCACATGCTTGGCGGCAAGCAAAAACCTGTCCGTAAAGCGGTCGTTGTCGATGCTGACATCCGCCGGCTCGAGATCGAGGTTTCAGAAAAGCTGGGTGCAAAGGTTCGTGTCGAGCACTCGAAGGCCGGTGCGGGCAAGCTGGTGATCAGCTACAACAATCTCGACGAGCTGGACGGCATACTGGGCCACATTCGCTAGGCACATTCGCCAGGCACATTCGCCAGGCACATTCGCTAGGCGACCTCTTCCTGACCGTCCTCACCCGCGGCATAGTATTGCTGAATGATGTTCGGCAGGACGGCCTCGGAGACAAGGAAGCCCTGCAGTTTGTCGCAATTGATGGTCTTCAGGAGCTCGAACGTCGCCTCGTCTTCCACGCCATCGGCAGACACCGACATACCGAGGTTGTGAGCCAGCCCCGTCACCGCCGCGAGCACGGTCATCGCGACCCGGTCGTCCTGCGCGCGCTTTAGCACTGACCCGTGAATCTTGATTTCATCGAGCGGCAAATGACTGAGGGTGCCCAGCGCCGCCGCAATGCGGAAATCATCGAGGCAGATACGAAAGCCCGCCTCACGCAGCTTGTGCAGCGTCTTGACGTGTGGTGCGTCGTAATCGTGCAGGTCCTGCTCGACGATTTCAAAGGTGAAACGCGAACACGCCAGTCCGGCCGCTTTGACAATCTCGGCATAGCGTATGGCCAGGTTACGGTCATTGAGACGGCTGGAAGCCAGGTTGACACAGGAATTCAGCTGAATGCCTTTTTCCTGCCAGCTGACAAGCTGCCGCGCGGCCTCGCGCAGCACGTGCTCGCCGAGTTCGCCCATCAGGTCGAAGGCTTCGATCTCCGGCAAAAACTCGAGCGGGCTCAGCAGTCCGTGTTGGGGGCTGTTCCAGCGTATCAGTGCTTCGGTTTCGCGGGCCAGCCATTGTGTGGCGGAGCTGCGCACCACTTTCGGCTGGTAACGCAGCAGGAATTCATTGTTCGAAAAGGCCCGCTCGAGATCCTGCCTCGAGACTGTCAGCATGCGCCGGCGACAGCGACGGGCCGCAGCGCTGAGGGTATCGAAACTGAAGGTTTCCCCGAGCCACTCGATGTTGTCGAAGGTGCCCAGCTTGTTGACGAGTGCGACCTGGTTGCTGCTGCGCAAGCCACGGCGGTTGGAGGCAACGATGACGCCGAACGGCGTACGGCCGATAGCATTGCACAGCGTCTGGACCGAGCGCGCCTCGACATCGGTTTCCGCCAGAATGACCAGGCGCCGTGCCGCACCGCCCATGAGCTCCGCTAGCTTGACCGGGCTGGAGAAGAAACTGAGCGCCATACTCAGCTCCCGCGCGACATCGCTGAGCGCCGAATTACTGCGGATGGTTTCACTTGCAATTAATAACATGGCCGGCGATGGTTGCTGATTAATTGGGTTATTTATACCAATCTGCCGGGCGCGCCGATGTGCGCCGTGTCGCATTGTTAATAAAGCGGTATTTTCGTGAAAAAACAGGCTTCAAGGCCAGCCAACAGGCCCCTGTTCGTATTGCCATGCCATGGGCCTGCCACTATAATGCGCACGCAATTTACAGGCCCGCCTGGAAAGACAAGAAACCACACGCGCCACAAGCCGCCGGAAAGCCCGCTGGACGTGGCGTTTTTAGTGCCGGAGGCATACGACATCAAATCGGTAATGCTGAAGACGCTGGTGGCACAGGTCGCTGTTGGCGCGGTTTTCGGGGCGTCGCTGTGGAGCATCACTGGCAGCGTTGCGGGCTATTCGGCGCTGCTGGGAAGCCTCATCGCCGTGGTGCCCAACGCGTTTCTTGCGGTGCGTTTGGCGGTACCGCGCGGGGATCCCGGGGCACACGCCCTGGTAAGGGCGGCCTATATTGGCGAAATAGGCAAGCTGGCGTTGACCGTGCTGTTATTCAGCCTCGCGTTTACGCTGGTCAAGCCGCTCTCGGCAGCGGCACTTTTTGCGGCATTTATCGCAACGCAGCTGGTAACTCTCACGGGGTTGCTGATGCAGCGCGGACAGGAACAGGACACGAGTAACAGCAATGGCAGCTGAAGGCGGACACGGCGCAAAAACGTCCAGTGAGTACATTTCCCATCACTTGCAAAACCTGCAGGTCTGCAAGACCGACGGCGGCGACTGGGTATGGAATCAGTGTGCCGGCAACCCGATGGCGATTAACGTGGACTCCATGTTCTGGTCGGTGCTGCTCGGCCTGATATTTGTAGTGCTGTTTCGCGGCGTTGCCAGGAAGTCTTCGGCGGGCAAGCCCAGCAAGTTCCAGGCATTCGTCGAGATCATTGTTGAGTTCGTCGACTCCAGCGTCAAGGACACGTTCCACGGTACGAGCCGGCTGATTGCCCCGCTGGGCCTGACGATCTTTGTCTGGGTGTTCCTGATGAACCTGATGGACCTGATCCCGGTCGATTGGATTCCGATGACCGCGGAGGCGGTTGGCATCCCCTACATGAAGGTCGTGCCGACGACCGACGTCAACGTTACGTTCGGCATGTCGATTGCGGTGTTCTTCCTGATCATTTTCTACACGATCAAGAACAAAGGTGTTTCCGGGTTTATCGCCGAGCTCACGCTGCACCCGATCGCGCCGCCGACGAAAGGCCTCGGGCTCATCGCCGCGCCGTTTATCATCGCATTCAATTTTATTCTGGAAAGCGTAGCGCTACTGGCAAAGCCGGTCTCGCTGTCGCTGCGACTGTTCGGCAACATGGTTGCCGGCGAACTGATTTTCATCCTCATCGCACTGTTAGGCGTTTACCAGCTGCCGCTGCACTTTGGCTGGGCTGTTTTCCACGTCCTGATTGTGACGCTGCAGGCGTTTATTTTCATGATGCTGACCATCGTCTACCTGAGCCTGGCATCGGAAAAGCACTGATTTAACTGAACCCTCCCTAGGAGAAATTGATGGAAACTGTAATTGGCATGACGGCGATAGCCGTCGCACTTCTGATTGGCCTCGGCGCCCTCGGCGTTGGTATTGGTATGGGCCTTCTGGGTGGCCGCTTCCTTGAAGGCGCAGCACGTCAGCCGGAGTTGGCTCCCATGTTGCAAACGAAAATGTTCATCGTTGTCGCGTTGCTCGACGCTGTTGCGATGATCGGCGTTGGTATCGCGCTG
The DNA here is from genome assembly GCA_049667545.1 of Woeseiaceae bacterium. GTDB lineage: Bacteria > Pseudomonadota > Gammaproteobacteria > Steroidobacterales > Woeseiaceae > UBA1847. The sequence continues at coordinate 1,346 of JBATID010000139.1, read as the reverse complement.
TTCTTCGCCTTCGCCAATCCGTTCATCGGCCAGCTGCAGGCTGCGACCGGCGGTTAAGACGCTCGCTCTGTAGGAGCGGCCCTTGGCCGCGAGCGCGCGCTACGTGCCCTCGGGGTGCAAGGCGCGCTCCCACAAGGCCGCGCCAACCGAGCGAAAAAGAGTAAGGAGTATCCATTGGATATTAATATGACGCTGCTGGGCCAGACGATCGCCATGATCGTGTTTGTCTGGTTTTGCATGAAATATATCTGGCCGCCGATTCTTGCGGCGCTCGAAGAGCGTCAACAGCAAATTGAGGAAGGCCTTGCCGCCGCCGACAAGAGCCAGGAAAAGCTCGTGACCGCGCAGGCTGAGGCCGATGTCATCGTTGCCGAGGCGCGGCAGCAGGCCACCGGCATACTGGACCAGGCACATGCGCGCGCCAATGAAATCGTCGCCGACGGCAAGGCTGCCGGCGTCAAAGAGCGCGAGCGCCAGCTAACGGCGGCCCACGCAGAAATCGAGCAGGAAGCGCACCGGGCACGCGAAGAGCTGCGCGGCCAGGTATCCGCCATTGCGCTGGCGAGCGCCGAGAAGATCCTGAAGCGCGAGATCGACGGCAAGGCGCATGACGACATTCTTGGCCAGCTGGCTCGAGAGCTCTAAGCGGAATCCATCGTGGCTGATAACAACACAGTAGCAAGACCTTACGCGCAGGCGATCTTCGAGATTGCGGCGGCTGGCGGAGCTCTTGGCGAGTGGTCGGAGTCGCTGGCGACCGCGGGCCAGCTGCTTCGCGATCGTGGGCTCGTCGAGTACCTGGGCGCCCCGGCATTCAGCGACGCGCAGCGCCTCGAATTTTTGACCGGGCTATTCGACAAGGCGGGCAGCCGCCAGCTCGCCGGCACCGATGCAAAAGGCACGAACTTTTTGAAACTGCTCATCGAGAATGACCGGGTTGCAGTACTGCCGGAAATCTCCGAGCACTTTGACGCGCTGAAGGCGAAAGTCGAGAACACCGTGGATGCTGTTGTTACTTCCGCGGTGGCGCTTAGCAAAGAGCAGCTTGACGCGATGGCCGGCTCGCTTAGAAAGCGATTGGGCCGCGACGTAAGAATCACGACAGAAATAGACGAGACGCTCATCGGTGGGGCAGTAATTCGCGCCGGTGATGTTGTCATTGATGGCTCACTGCGCGCACGGCTGGAAGGCCTGGCGACAGCGCTGACCGAATAAAGAGGAAAACGTAATGGCACTCAAAGCTTCTGAAATCAGCACGCTGATTAAAGAGCGCATCGAGAACTTCGAGGCATCCGCGGAGGCGCGGGACGTCGGTACTGTAATTGCAGTGACCGACGGTATCGTAC
>JBATID010000138.1:0-4308 GCA_049667545.1 Woeseiaceae bacterium | reverse complement strand
TTCAACGCGCGCCTGAAACTCATCTCCGGCATGCTCGGTGTCGGCTTCGATGCGCTGAAACAGCGCGAAGCGAGCCGCCGTCACCAGCGCATGCTCATTTTTTCGACGGCGTCATTAGTCGGCATGGCGATCACGTCAGGGCTTGCGGTAACGGCGTACCTCGCGCGCATCGAGGCCGAGGAGCAGCGTAACCGCGCGCAGATCGAAGCCGAGACCGCCCGGCAGACGACACAGTTTATGGTCGGCCTGTTTGAGGTCTCAGATCCGAGTGAGGGATTGGGTAATACGATCACGGCGCGCGAAATCCTTGACAAGGGTGCCGAGCGAATCGATAGCGAGCTGGTAGATCAGCCTGAGATTCAGGCCACGCTGATGGATACGATGGGTACCGTCTACTCGAGCCTCGGGCTATACGACGCGGCTGCGCCGTTGGTCGCAAAGTCGCTTGAACGACGTCGATCGATTTTCGGTGACGAGCATCTTGCAGTCGCCGAGAGCCTGAACCATCTCGGCGAAGTTCAGGCACTCAAGGCGGAATACGACGCGGCAGAAATAAATCTCCGCGACGCCCTGGCTGTGCGCCGCGAGTTGCTGGGCAACCAGGCCCCGGAAGTTGCAGAAACGCTGACTCAGCTGGCCTATGTTCTGACAGAAAAAGGTGATTACGCCGCAGCCGAGCCGTTGATTCGTGAGTCGCTCGACATCAGGCACGCGGTCTTTGGCGAATCGCACCCGGAAGTGGCCAACAGCCTGGAGGATCTCGGGCTGAATGCCTTCGACCAGGGCGATCTCGAGCAGTCGATTACATTGCTGCGGCAGGCCGTGGCGATGAGCCGTAAGACGCACGGTGAGCGACACCCGGATCTGTTCGAAGCGATCAACAATCTTGCTTTCGTTATGGATGCGGCGGGTAACGTTGAGGAAGCCGAGGCGCTCCTGCTGGAAGCCCTGGCCATGGCGCGCGATTTGTACGATGAAGCCAGTCCGGCCGTTGCCACGGCGCTGGCAAACGTGGCCTACGTCTACCATGTTCAGCGCAAGTACGACGCGGCCGAACCGATGTACGAGGAACTGATTGTACTTCGGAAATCTGTGCTCGGCGAACGCCACCCCGACGTAGCTACCTTGCTGCACAATCTGGCGTTCCTGCATTACGAGAAGGGCGACAGTGGCAAAGCGATATTGTTCGGCCGCGACGCCCTGAACATGCGCCGCGAAGTTCTCGGAGATCGGCATCCGGATGTTGCAAAGAGCCTCAACGCGATCGCGTTGTGGTCCATGGAGGACGGTGAACTCGAGACGACAGAATCGTTAATTCGGGAAGCGCTGGAGATAAACGTAGAAGTCCATGGTGCGCAGCATCCCGACGTTGCCGATAGCCTGACGCTGCTGGCCAGTTGCCTCGTCGCGCAGGAGCGCTTCGAGGAAGCCCGTGAACTGGCGGGATCCGCAAGACAGATGCTCGAGTCGGCACTCCCGGATGGGCACTGGCGAACGGCATTGGCAGCAAGTGCCGAGGGAGCGGCATTGGCCGGGTTGCACAAGTATGCCGAGGCGGAGGCGATGCTGGTAGACAGCTATGCCTTGCTCACTAACGATTCAAGAGCGATGCAGGCTTTAGTCGATAAGGCTGGCGAACGTTTGGTGGCGCTCTATAAAGCCTGGGGTAAACCCGAAAAAGCCGATGAAATCCTGGCGATGACGAACAAATGACCGGCTGGTATTTGCGTCAGTCGGCGCGCAGGCAACGCAGCAAAATTGTCTGTAACGCCCTGCCAGCGTACACTTGGGACAACAAAGGTACAGAAGGTACATAAGAAGCCAGGGGCCAATTGCCCGAAACATCAAGTGTCCGCCGATAGCCTTTGATGCCAGCTCAATTACCGCAACCGATGGTTGCAACATGCGATGTACGGGTAAAGCAAAAAACCCGTCGCGGGAAGCGTATAACTTGCCGTCAATCACGCACCGGAGAAAAAAATGAAAAACGTATTTGCCCTTGCAGGCGTGCTCACATTAACGCTGTTGATCTCATCCGTATGGGCTCAGTCACCAGCAGATTACGAGACGACTGATCAGGGTGTGCAGCCCGAAATCGGCGTTGTACTCAAGTCGGAGCAGAGGGACTGTCCGGAGGGCACTAAGTTTTTCAAGAACGCGTTCCCGTCTCTGACAAACGGTCAGGGTAGCGGCTTCAAGATCGAGACCTACAGTATCGATAATAACGACGTCATCATGACCGTCACGTGGAATTCTGATAATTCTTTCGGGTTCAGTATCGCCAACGGGGTCGCGCATAAAGTCGGCGTCAAGATTGATACTCTCAGTCTTCTTTACAACTATGAGACTGCACCGGTATCCGGGGATGCGCCGTTGAACAAGCTGGTGGACGGCGCGGCCGCGGACGTCAACCATCTGGATCTCTGCCTGGCGGCGCGAGAAACCGTACCGCCTGTTGTAAATATCACCTCACCGCTTGATGGGGCGACGGTAGCCGGCACAGTCATTGTGGCGGCCACGATTACAGATAATGTCCAGGTGAGTTCGGCGGAAGCCTTCGTAGACAACTCGTCGCTTGGCGTACTCAGCGCAGCGCCATATCAGTGGACCTGGGACACGACGACATCGGGCACCAATTCTCCGACTATTACGGTCACCGCAACTGACACGTCGGGTAACACGGGTACGGACAGCGTCAATGTTCTCCTCGACACCCTTCCGCCTGAGGTAACGATCACGTCGCCGTCGAACGGAGACAGGGTATCGGGAACGGTCACTGTGGCGGCCACGATTACCGATAATGTCCAGGTGAGTTCGGCGGAAGCCAGCGTCAACGACGTGTCGCTCGGCGTGCTCAGTACAGCCCCTTATCAGTGGACCTGGGACACGGCGACGTTCAGTCCGGGTGCGCAAACGGTTACGGTAAGCGCGACTGATACGTCGAACAATACGACCACGGTGAGTGTCACTGTCGAGCTGGTTAATTTGTTAAGCAATTGCTTCGGGATACTCGGTGACGAAGACTTCGATGGTGACCCGAGTCAAGATGGCTACGCTAATGGCTGTAATCCGACCCCGTTGGTGAATGTCCAGGTGCCGCCGGACACGGACGTTTGCAACGTGGACAATCCGCCGGCGTTTTGTTTTATCGCGGGCGAACTTTACAAACCGGCTTCGGACGTTGCAGACCTCTTCTGTGACGCGTGCGATCCAACTTATTGTGGAGAAAGCGGGCTTCCCGATCCGCGCATGGTTTGCACCGGGGAGATGGAGATTGACGTTGATGGGAACCTCCGATGCACCACGGACGAATGGACGCCATCAACGCCCTTACTGCCTCTGGCTATCGCGGACGTCGCCGAGGGGAACCCGCCGGGCGTACTGGGCAAGTACGTGTATGGATATAAAGGTTGCTTCGCGGCTGTGCGGCACACAAGGGGCGGGGAGCTTTTTGAGCTTTACCCGACATGGCCCCAGGACGACCCGGCGACGCCTGAAATAGACGAGGCAACCGGGCTGGTCTTCGTCAAGAAGCATTCACCCGAACAGTTGCTCCCGGGCGATTTGGTCGCCCCCTGTGCTGTCGGCGCGCAGAATGCGGCTCAGGCTGGTTACCAGCCGATTGGCAAAGACGAATCCGTCGATAGACTCGAGGATGGCACTCCTGCACTAACCCTCGCAGCGACACAAAAATGCAACGCGCCACGTACCATATCGCGCGACAATGGTATCGATGTTTCGAATATCATCGAGACTGATGGCTCTGACGATCCATTGGCATTCAAGTATCAATTGGCACAAATGCAGTTCGATGCCTTGTTTGTCGCCCTTGACTGCGCGGAACCGACATTCCTCAGAAGAGGCCAGTCCAGGTTCAGCAAAGTGTCCAGCCCGATCAACCAGGCAAAAGCCCAGTTCGACAATGGGACGATAGCGGCCCTGGGACGAGCGAGAGATGACCTGCAGGATGCGGCGTTTGCAATCAGGACGTCGAACTGGGTCGTGACGCAAGAGAACTGTGCTGGTGATGCGCTCGCGCGAACCGAAAATCTCGCCTGGCGCATGACAGATCTGATTTGCGCTGCAACCACTCCCGCAGCCGGAGAATGCCTGGCGTCTCCTTACCCTTAAACTGGGGTCAGCAGGAAAATCGGCAACCTGCGGGATGCCGCAACCACCAACGAAAAGGCCCCGCAAGGGGCTTTTTCATTTGAGGTATTCTTAGACGAATGGACACAGGCCTCCAAGCATCCCGCACAGTCGTTGCCGGCCGCACCGGTTACGCCGTTCCGCTCATCGTCGCGGTAA
>JBATID010000137.1:0-10195 GCA_049667545.1 Woeseiaceae bacterium | reverse complement strand
TTCAGGCCACGGCCAAGCGCCTGGGGCTCCCCATGGAAAAAGTTATCCTGACGGTGCAGGATCATGGCAACACCTCAGCGGCATCGGTGCCGATGGCGCTGGATGTCGGGATCCGTGACGGTCGTGTCAAAAAAGGTCAGCTGGTGTTGATGGAGGCTTTTGGTGGTGGATTCACCTGGGGCTCCGTCCTGATGCGTTTGTAGTCGCGAGTCGAAATATGAAACCAAAACTCATAATCGGTAACAAGAACTACTCATCATGGTCGCTACGCGCCTGGCTCCTGCTGAAAGAAGCCGGCATCGACTTTGAAGAACACCTCATTCTGCTCGACACCGAGACGTTCGCTGCTGAAATTGCCGCGTTTTCCGCGGCAGGCAGGGTGCCGGTGCTGCAGCTTGGCGATCTTGCGGTCTGGGATACGCTGGCGATTGCAGAAACTGTCGCGGAACGCTGGCCGGAAAAACAGCTGTGGCCGGCAGACCCCGACGAGCGTGCGCACGCGCGCTCAATCTCGGCGGAGATGCACTCCGGATTCCCGTACCTGCGAGAACACATGCCGATGAACTGTCGTGCCATGGGCCGCAGGGTGCATTTGCTCGATGAGCTTGGCGAGGATATCGATCGCATCATTGCGATCTGGGCGGAGTGTCATCGGCGTTACGGTGATCGCGGCGGCTGGTTGTTCGGTACTTTCTCGATTGCCGATGCAATGTTTGCGCCCGTTGTTCTGCGGTTACGCACCTATGGCATCAACCTGCCGGAGTCAGCCGGTTTTTATCCGCATCGGTTGCTCGAGAGTAAAGCAATGCAGGCGTGGCTGGCCGCGGCCGAGTGTGAGATCGAAGTCATCGAAGCTGAAGAGAAAGGGCAGTAATGATGCGTCGGGCCTTGCTGGTCGCGATGTTCTTTGGTGCGGTCTTGCCGGCACGCGCGGAAGTTTACGAGTTGCCGCCTGCGGGCTTCAATGTCATTGGTGCCCTTTCGAGCGTCACTGCACGTTACGACGACACGCTGGTTGATGTTGCACGCAGCCACGGGCTCGGCTACCAGGATATCGTTCTTGCCAATCCCGACGTGAACGTCTGGGTGCCGGGCGAGGGTACGGAGATTCGCCTGCCGACACGCTTCGTGTTGCCGCCGGGCCCACGTGAAGGCCTGGTGCTGAATCTCGCTGAATACCGCATGTACTACTTCCCGAAAGCGGAGAAGGGCCAGCCGGCTTACGTGTATACGTACCCAATCAGTATTGGTCGTATGGATTGGGAAACACCGCTTGGCCTGACGACGATCACGGCGATGGCGAAGAACCCGGCCTGGTATCCGCCGCAATCGGTGCGCGACGAACACGCGGCGGACGGCGACCCGCTACCACGCATCGTGCCGCCGGGCCCGGACAATCCGTTAGGTACACGCGCATTGCGCCTCGGTCTTCCCGGTTACCTGATTCACGGCACCAACCGGCCGGCCGGTGTTGGCATGCGCGTATCGCACGGCTGTATTCGCATGTTTCCGGAGGATATCGAATTTCTGTTTCAACGCGTTGGTGTGAATATGCCGGTGCGCATTATCAATGCACCGGTGAAGATCGGTTGGGACGGCGAGGAACTGGTGGCGGAGATTCATCCGCTCCTCGAAGCGTCGCAACAATCGCTGGTTGAAGGATCGGCACAACAGGTGGACGAGCTGGATGCGGACATTGAGTCGCTGGCTGTCAGTGCGCCTAGCAAGGACCCGTTAACGCAGGTGACTGAACAATTTATTACGGTAACGGCAGAGCGTGCGGGGCAACTTGACTGGGACGTTGTCGAGCTGCTGGTGAAGCGCTCCGATGGTATTCCGGAAACGATTGGTACGAGCATAAAAAACGCCGCGACAAGCGCGGCGTCCGAATAACGAGTCCGAGTCTGTTACTTAGACATCGATTTCTGGAACATGCGTTCCATGCTAGCCTTGTTAGCGTCACAGCAGGCTTGTGATCCTGATGCAGCAGACATGGCTCTGTCAGCCGTGCTTTGTGCAGCAGAAGCTGCCTGAGAAGCGCGGTCGGCAGATGCACGAGCAGCTTCAGCAGCAGAAGCTGCGGCGGCTGCATCAGCAGCGGCACGTTCTGCCGTTGCTTTAACTTCATCCAGCCCTGTGGTTGCGCAACCAGCGGCCATTGCGACTATGAGCGCAAGTGCGCTTGCTCTGAGTGCGGTATTTTTCATGTTGGAAATTTCCTTTGTTGGCGAAAAACTGCAGATGTTAGCTAAAACTGCAGGCGCATTATTTATCAAACAGCTCGCAGCTGCAATGAAAACTACTGTTTTTATTGTATTTTGTCGGTACTTGGCGACAGCTTTGCAGGAGCGCGCCTTGCGCGCGAAGCGATAGCGGCGGCGGCCTGCAAACGCTTGCACTTGATGAAGTACTGTATATAATCACAGATACTGTGAATCCATACAGGAACTGCTCAAATGCGCGAACTGACCCCCAGGCAAAGACAAATTCTCGAGATGATTCAGGACTTTATCGCTGAAAGCGGTATGCCGCCCACCCGTGCGGAAATAGCCAGTGAGCTCGGTTTCAAGTCGGCGAATGCTGCCGAGGAGCACCTGCGTGCCCTGCAGCGCAAGGGGGCGCTCGAACTTTTGCCGGGTGCATCGCGCGGTATTCAGTTGAAAGACTCGTTGCGCGACCAGATGGGCTTGCCCCTGGTGGGCCGCGTTGCCGCGGGCAGTCCCATACTGGCACAGGAACATATCGAGGCACATTACAAAATCGATTCGCAGCTTTTTCACCCGAAGCCGCATTATTTATTGCGTGTGCATGGCATGAGTATGAAGAATGCCGGCATTCTCGATGGCGATCTCGTTGCCGTGCATCGCACCCCCGAGGTGCGCAGCCGGCAAATCATCGTTGCGCGTCTTGATGATGAAGTCACGGTCAAGCGTTACCGGCAAACGGGTACGCTCGTATCACTGCTGCCTGAAAACGAAGACTTCGAAATCATTGAAGTCGACCTCAAGCACCAATCCCTGGTCATCGAAGGTGTTGTTGTCGGTGTTATCCGCGACGGCATGCCGTTGCATTGAGTCTTGTCATCGTCACTCGACAAATTGCTGGAGAACCCGCGAGTCTGGCGGGGGCGCAATCCGCTACAGTCCAAAGCCGGGTTGTCCAGCGGCTATGCGGAGCTGGACCGGCATTTGCCGGGAGGAGGCTGGCCGCCCGATGCGCTGACTGAGATCCTGACCGAACAGTACGGCATCGGCGAGTTACGTTTGTTGATGCCGGCGCTGTCTCGTCTGAGCTCCGAAGAGTTGCAGCCGGATTACGGCGAACCGGGCTGGATTGCCTGGGTAGCGCCGCCTTTTCAACCGTATCCACCCGCGTTACAGCAGTGCGGTATCGATCTTTCCCGACTGTTGATTGTACGGCCGAAGGATGCCAGCGAAATACTCTGGTCCGCCGAGCAGGCATTGTCTTCGGGTACCTGTGCCGCCGTGCTTTTCTGGCCGCAGGTGCTGGATGATCAGGCCAGCCGGCGTTTGCAACTGGCTGCCGAGAAAGGCCATAGCTGGGCGATTGCTTTTCGTCCAATGAAAGCGCGCCTGCAACCGTCCGCAGCGGCATTGCGTCTGGAGCTGCATACCAACGGTCAGGGCACCTCTGTCCACATACTGAAAAGCCGCGGCGGACGCCCGACTGTTCTTAACAACCTGCTTTAACCATGGCGCGGGCATGGAAATTTCCCGTCAAGGCGCGGGCCAAGGTCCGGGCCCCATCCGCGCCGCAGCAGGTATTGCCATTTTTTGAGCCTGAGCCGCGCACGAAACCATCGTCATTAACGCCAACGCCGGCGCGGCGCCTGTGGTTTTGTGTCTGGCTGCCAAACCTGCCGCTCGAGGCCTGTCGTTCCTCCGCGAGCGCAACGGTTGTTGTCGAAGAGCAGCAGGGCATTCATCGGGTTCTGCTTGCGGATGCAACTGCGCAGGCGGCCGGTGTCATGGCGGGTCAGTCGACCAATGCGGCTTTGGCATTGTTGCCCACGCTGCAGCTTGAAGAGCGCAGCCCGGTGCGCGAGCAGCAGGCGCTTGAGGCGCTGGCTACCTGGATGGAGCGCTTTTCGTCGTTCGTCTGTATTGCGGCTCACGATGTGTTGTTGCTGGAGATCGCCGGCAGTCTGCGCCTGTTCGGTGGTTTACGGCAGTTGCGGGAAAACATTTCCACCGGCCTGCAACAACATGGGTTTACCGCATCGCTGGCCATAGCGCCCACGCCGCTGGCGGCAACCTGGCTGGCCAGGGCGGGCCGTCGCGCATGTGTTCGTGATACACAAAATGTGCAAAGTGCGCTGCGCGATTTACCGTTGGCCTGTCTCAACTGGCCGGCAGGATTGTGCGCAACGCTGACCAGCATGGGCGTTACCACCATTGGTGATTGCCTGCGCCTGCCGCGAGAGGGTTTTGTCAGGCGCTTCGGTGCAGAACCTTTATTGCAGCTTGATCGTGCGCTCGGTTGCCTGCCGGATCCACGCAACTCCTGGCGCGCACCGGAGCGCTTTTGTGCTGACTATGAGATGACAGAAGAACAGTCAGATCGCGAACTGTTGCTCAAGATCTGTGAAGAACTGTTGTTGTCGCTCGAACAGTTTTTACTGGTAAGACAGCTGGGCACACAACGCCTGACTTTTAGTTTTTTTTATCTGAAAGGGCCGGCAACTGAACTGCGCCTGGGCTGTGCGAGCGCGAACCGTTCCGCGGCACGCTGGCTCGAGTTACTGCGCATTCGTTTCGAGCAGCTGGTCCTGTCAGAAGCGGTTATCGCGGTGCGTTTGCAGAGCGGCATGACCCAGGCAATGCAGGCAGAATCCGCGCATCTTAAGTTTCAGGACACGCGGCGTGGACCGGCACGGCGTTACTCGATCACTCAGCTTGGCGAAAAACTGATTGCGCGTATCGGCGATCAGTCGGTGTACTCGATAAATACCGTGGCCGAGCATCGACCGCAATACGCCTGGCGCACGCAAAGCCTGTTATCAGACTGGGCGAGCACTACTTTGTCACAGGTTGGTTGGCAGGTCAGACGGCCGCTGTGGATGCTCCCGGAGCCGGCGTTACTGCCAACCGAAGGTGTTTATCCGCTGCACCAGGGCGGTCGCCTGCAGTTGCTCGATGGCCCTGAACGGCTCGAGACGGGCTGGTGGGACAATGACGGTATTGCACGCGACTACTACACGGCGGTGGATGTAGCGGGGATTCACCTGTGGGTTTTTCGCAGCCGTAAACAGCCGCCGAGCTGGTATCTGCATGGCTACTTCGGGTAAGCGGCCATGCCGCTATGCTGAACTGCATGCGCTCAGTAACTTCACTTTTCTACGTGGCGCATCCCATCCCGAAGAGCTCGTCGAAACGGCAGTAAGACTTGGCTACGACGCGCTTGCCATTACTGACGAATGTTCGATGTCAGGCGTCGTTCGTGCGCACTCGGCTGCCAGGGAGTACGGGCTCAAAAAACTGATCATTGGCTCGGAGTTCAAGCTGCAAAGTGGACGCAAGCTGGTGGTGCTGGCGCAGAACCGCAACGGTTACGCGGCGCTTTGCCAGTTGATAACAAACGCGCGCCGGGCAGCTAAAAAAGGCGATTATGAGCTGGCGCGCGCGGCGTTCGAAAATGGACTGCCGAATTGCCTGGCGCTATGGGTGCCGGATCAGAGCTTCACGCTGGACGTCGAGGATCACTGGCTGCGCGAGACTTTTCGTGGCCGCCTGTGGATTGCCGTTGAGCTATTGGCCGACGGCCGCCAGCGTGAACAGCTGGCCAAACTGCGCGAAGAAGGTAGTCGACTGCATCTTCCGTTGGTTGCCTGTGGTGACGTGCACATGCATCAACGGTCGCGTCGCGTGCTGCAGGACGCTGTGACTGCGATACGCCTTGGTACCACCATTGATGGCGCCGGATTTGCCCTGTATCCCAGTGGCGAGCGGCACCTTCGTTCACTCGAGGTGTTGCAGCACACCTATCCACAGGAGTTGCTCGACGAGACGTGGCGCATTGCCGACACCATTGATTTTTCCATGGATGAGTTGCGTTATGAGTACCCGGATGAAGTGGTACCCGAGGGCGAAACACCGGCCTCTTACCTGCGCAAGTTAACCGGAGAAGGCATGCAACGCCGTTGGCCCGGCGGCGTTCCGCGCAAAGTCATCAAACTTGTCGAGCATGAACTTGAGTTGATTGCTGACCTACAGTACGAGCCCTATTTCCTGACGGTGTATGACATCGTCGCGTACGCACGCTCGCAAGATATTTTGTGCCAGGGACGTGGCTCGGCAGCGAACTCGGCCGTGTGCTTTTGTCTTGGCATTACCGAAGTTGATCCGGCGCGCATGCAGATGTTGGTGGAGCGCTTCATTTCGCGGGAGCGTAATGAACCACCGGATATCGATGTGGACTTCGAGCATGAGCGTCGCGAGGAAGTCATTCAGTATATTTATGGTAAGTACGGTCGCGAACGCGCGGCTCTTGCGGCGACTGTCATTACCTACCGGCCACGCAGTGCGTTGCGCGATGTGGGCAAGACGTTGGGGCTGAGCGATCTGCAGGTCAGTCGCCTGGCGCGATCGATGCAGTGGTGGGATGGGCGACAAGTCGATGACAGCCGCGTTCTGGAGGCCGGGCTCGATCCTGACAGTCCGGTTATGAAGCGTCTGTTGTACCTGGTCAGGGAATTGATCGGCTTTCCCCGGCACCTGTCGCAGCACGTCGGTGGCTTCGTTATTTCGAACGCGCCGCTGTACGAGCTGGTGCCCGTCGAGAATGCGTCGATGCCCGAGCGCACTGTCATTCAGTGGGAAAAGAACGATCTCGAAGAACTGGGTTTGCTCAAGGTCGATGTGCTTGGCCTCGGCATGCTCACGGCAATACGCCGCAGCTTCGACCTGATCCGGGATTTCGATGGCCGACAGTACACGCTTGCCAGCGTGCCGGCCGAAGATCCGCGCGTTTATGACATGATCTGCGACGGTGACACGATGGGCGTGTTTCAGATTGAATCACGCGCACAGATGGCGATGTTGCCGCGGCTAAAACCACGTTGCTATTACGACCTGGTTATCGAAGTCGCAATTATCCGTCCAGGCCCTATTCAGGGCGATATGGTGCACCCTTATTTGCGCAGGCGGAATGGCGAGGAAGCCGTTGATTACCCGAGCGAGGAGGTCAGAAGCGTGCTGCAGCGCACGCTGGGTGTCCCGATCTTCCAGGAACAGGTCATGCAGCTGGCCGTTGTGGCGGCCGGCTTCACGCCGGGAGAGGCGGATCGCCTGCGGCGAGCCATGGCAGCCTGGAAACGTCGTGGCGGTCTTGGGCCGTTCGAAGACAAGCTCATCTCAGGCATGCGCGAGCGCGGCTACAAAGAGGAATTTGCGCGACAGATTTTTCGGCAGATTCAGGGTTTCGGCGAATACGGGTTTCCTGAATCGCATTCCGCGAGTTTTGCGCTGTTGGTGTATGTCTCATGCTGGCTGAAATGCCATGAGCCTGCCGCGTTTGTCTGCGCGTTATTGAACAGTCAGCCAATGGGGTTTTACTCCGCATCGCAGCTGGTGCAGGACGTGCAGCGGCATGGCGTGGCGGTTCATCCTGTCGATGTCAATTGCAGCAGCTGGGATTGTTCCCTGGAAGCGAATGAAAACGGTATGGCGGAGCTGCGCCTCGGCCTCCGGATGATCAAGGGATTATCAGAGGAAGCGGGGCAGAAAATAGTCGCACAACGGTGCAGAGGAGGGTACGCAAAGGTTCAGCAATTATTGGAACGTGTGGGATTGGATAAGCGCGAGCTGGGAGTTCTCGCCTCATCAGGAGCGTTACGCGCGCTGGCCGGCGATCGCTACCGAGCGCGCTGGGCGGTTTCCGGCGTTGAGAAACCGACGCCGCTGTTTACTTCGATGCATCGCTATGAGGCAACGCCGCTACTTAAGAAACCAACCGAGGGTCAGGATATCGTGGCTGATTACCAGAGCATCGGCCTCACCCTGGAAAGGCATCCGATGTGTCTGCTGAGGGGGCACATGGATCGCTACCGTTACGTGACTGCGAAGCGCCTGGCGAGCCTGGATAATGGCCAAAAACTCAATGTTGCAGGGCTGGTTATCACCAAGCAGCGTCCGGGTACGGCGAGCGGTGTCACGTTCGTCACGCTCGAGGATGAAACCGGGCAGATCAACCTGATTATCTGGAAACAGGTGGCCGAGGAATATCGGGCGGCGCTGCTGAATGCGCGTTTGCTGGGTATTACCGGAGAACTACAAATAGAGGGGAAGGTGATTCATGTGATCGCCCGGCAGCTTTTTGATCATACCGACATGTTGGGAGATCTCTGCACCCGATCACGCGATTTTCACTGACGTAAATCAGTCGTCGTCGAGATCAAAGTTGAACGTACTGTCCAGTTCCTGCTCTCGAAGTTCTCGAAGCTCTTCGAGCCGGTGACGTATCTCGGCGCGTCGATGGACATCTTCTCTATCAACGGTTTCGAGTTTTGCTACCAGCCGCTCAATATCCATTTCGACGGTTGAGTCGTCGGCGGATATGTCATCGTCATCGTCATCGTCCGACATGACTACCGTTTCAGCCAGTGTGTCATCAGACGAGTCATCGTCGAAAGTGATGTCTTCGTTGTCGTTGTCCTTACCGCTCATTGCAGAGCCCTCCGGCACAAGGCAGTTCAATCAGTATTATTAGCGGATCAAGTTGTTAATTTCAAAGATTGGCAGCAAAATTGCAAGCACAATTGTCAGTACGATGGCGCCCATAATGACGATCAGCAGCGGTTGGAGAATGCCGAGGAGGGCGGCGATGAGTCCGTCTACCTCTCGCTCCTGACCCGCCGCAGCGCGACCGAGCATTTCTTCGAGGCGCCCACCGGCCTCACCGCTGGAAATCAGGTGAATCATCATCGGCGGAAACAGTTTGCTGGCGGCGAGCGATTTGCTGATTGACGCACCCTCTCGAACCCGTAATGTTGCATCCTGCACCGCGTCACGCATGGGCAGATTCTCGATAACTTCTGCCGAGATGGTGAGTGCCTCGAGGATCGGGACGCCACTGCCCGCAAGGATGCTGAGCGTGCGCGTAAAACGTGCCGTGTTTACGCCGCGAGTCAGGCGGCCAATGATCGGCATGCGCAACAGAAACGCATGGTAGCGTCGCCGTGGCACATCTTTCTGCAGGATCCACCACACTACATACCCGATAACTCCCACGCCAATGATGACGAGGGCCCAGTAGACACGCAGGAAATCACTGGTAGCAATAAGGCCGCTGGTCAGAGCGGGTAACTCGGCTGACGTGTTTTCGAACACGCCGACAATCTTTGGCACGACGGTTGCGAGCATGAAACTGATGATGGCAACGGCCATGACGACCAGTGCGATCGGATAAACAAGTGCATTGGTAACACGCTGCCGCAGTTCCTGGCGAGCCTCCGTGTAGTCGGCGAGCCGCTCGAGCACCACGTCAAGGTGGCCGGACTGCTCGCCAGCGGCGACCGTCGCTCGATAAAGTTCCGGAAATGCCTGCGGGTACTCCCCCAGCCCGTTAGCGAGCGTGTGTCCTTCCATTACCTTGGCGCGCGCGCCGAGCAGCACGCTTTTCGTGCGCGGCTGGTCGTTCTGCTGCGAGACAGCGAGCAGTGCCTCCTCGAGCGGCAGGCCCGATTGTGACAGCGAGGCCAGCTGCCGGGTGATCAGAGCCAGTTCGCTCGACGAGATGCCCTTGCGAAAAGAAAAGCTGCTCTGCCGGTGCGCCTCCTTGCGCGCGACCTCGCTGACGCTGACGGGTAGCAATTTGCGATCGCGCAGCAACTGGCGAACGTGTTTTGCGGTGTCGCCCTCGAGCAGCCCTTTGACCTGCTTGCCCGCCTTGTCCATCGCGGTGTATTCGAAAGCGCCCATGCGAAGATTTCCCGTGGCCCGGTTCTATGCGGAATCAGTCTTCACGCGTCACGCGCAGGACTTCTTCAAGCGTCGTCGTCCCGGCGAGCACCTGGCGACGGCCGTCGGCTCGAATGCTCTGGCTGGTCTTGCGCGCGTGGCGGTCGAGTTCCTGTTCACTGACGCCACGATGGATCATTTCGCGCATTTCGTCATCGGCAGTGATGAGCTCGTAGATACCGGTGCGACCCATGAAACCGCCGTTAGCACCTTCGCCC
>JBATID010000136.1:0-25636 GCA_049667545.1 Woeseiaceae bacterium | reverse complement strand
CGAGCTCGGTAGTCGCGGTGTTCATGCCGGACACCGCGAGCACCGTGATAATCACCAATAACAGCAGGCTCACGACCAGTGCGGCACCGGACTGACGCCGGCGCGAAA
This sequence comes from Woeseiaceae bacterium, assembly GCA_049667545.1. Lineage (GTDB taxonomy): Bacteria > Pseudomonadota > Gammaproteobacteria > Steroidobacterales > Woeseiaceae > UBA1847. The sequence goes on along the minus strand of JBATID010000136.1, from coordinate 25,528 downwards.
TGCGCGGTCGATGTGTCATTTTCATCGTATTTTTCATCATCAGATTCTCGCGTTCCGCAACAAGATGGTTTTTGAGACCTGCATGCGGCGGAAGTTGTCATTTGGCTCGCCAAGGTTGACGTCGCCGGGCTTGTAAGTGCTCGTGTCCGTGATGCCGACTTCCGGCGTCACGCCACGGACGACGAGCCACAAGCGCGCCGCGATTACGCGGGCACCTGGAATATAATTGGTGGCGTTGGGATCGTAGATGGAGTTGCCACCCGGGTTGACGTAGCGATCCACGGCGTTGTCCTGGTTGACATCGACACCCAGCTGCAGCTGGATGTTCTCGACACCGTGCGCCACTTCCTGGTCTCGGATAACGGCAGCGCCGCCGACAGATGTCAGGGTTTTGCGCCGCAACGTGGGCACGCCTGGCATTAAATCTGATGTCTGCGCAACGTAATAACTGTGCACCAGCAGATTGTGGGTAGCCGAGTCGGCGGGGCTAAATTCACTGGGCGTCGCGCCGTCGTCAAACAGCAGTCCCTGCACACGGGTCGACTGAATCTGCACGCGCCCTGGTTCGAGTGGTGCTGGCAGGACGCTGGCTCGCCGAATGGTCACGACGTCGGAGTTCGTTTGCGCGGTGCCGGATGAGGCACAGCCCAGTGCGTAGGTGTTGTTGTTGCCGTCGATTGCGAGTGCCAGATCCAGCGCCCAGCTATTACCGCAGCCGGTTGGAACGCTAAGCCCGAGCGGGTTGGCGTCTTCGGCGAGTGACCGACCTTCCACCGCCAGCGCGCGACTGTTACGGCCCCAGTTGCTGGCCATCCGAAGGTCGGCTTCGATCGTGTCCATCGCAAACTGCGCAGTTTCCTGGACGCGTGCGATGGACTCATTAACGACAAACGCCTCGCGACTCTGGTTGTAGATCTGTACCGCACCAATGATAAGAAACGAACCAATGGCCAGGGCGACCATTAGCTCGACCAGGGTCAGACCTAGTTGACGTTGGTAGATTCGAGGACGAAAGCTATGCATCGTTATGCTCCTCAAATATCCAGTACTGGAATGACAATGGTGAACGTCGGCGATTCACCCGGCTCATCCCATTCCACCTTGATCTCGTAGCTGGGTAGTACCAGGTCGCCATCGTGAGTGACCGTGACCTTGCCGTTCGGCAGGGAATCATCGGCCTGCTCCTGCCAGAGGTAGATATCGTGTGCCGCCATGTCGGCCGGCAAGCAGTCTACGCCACCATTCACGCAACTTTTGTCGGCGCCGACGGCGGCCGTGTACGCGGTGCCCGCAGCAGGGTTGGCGCGAATACGATCAGCAATATCGCCCGCAATGGTGACAGCGTTGTGGCGAAACATCGACGTACGCCCGGCTTGCATGCTCTGTACATACAGCCCGGCGATGCCGAGCATGCCGACTGACAAAATGATCAGCGCGATGAGCACCTCGATCAGCGAAAAGCCGCGGCCGTGTTTAACGTCGCCTGTTCGATTCTTAGTGGAGATCATTCGTGGGACTCCTTGGCAAACACTTGATGTCCGCTACGGACAGGACTTGTTCATTGCGCTCAGCGCATTCGTTATCATGGTCTGGTCGCGCAATATGGATGCGCGTCCGAGTGGCGTGGCGACCAACAGGCGGGCAGCGGAGTTGCCGCCGGCCGCGGTAACATTCCCCCGTGCATCGCACAGCACGATTTGCGACAACGGCAAACCGTCATCAGCACTCTGTCGCCCGAGGCCCGTCGGCGCGTAGGAAAAATAGGTGGCGTCCTTAGCCACGGCCATCATGACGCCCTCCGGGCTTTCCGGATAGGCACGCAGAATCGTCTCGTTCGCCAGATCGGTACGCGCAATGTCGCCGGCACCGGCTGGCGCGTCGACAAAAACGATATACCCCTGATCCCAGGTGCCACCGCAATTCGCCTCGGGCAACATCGAGTTGGCGCTCGCGCAAATCGTTATCGTTGCCTTGGCCCGCGAGGCCTCGCTGCGTGCCAGGTGGAAGGCAGTATTCAGATCATTGGCCGCGCTCGTCATGCGGCTGTTTTGTGTGAACTGCCGCAGGTTCGGGATGCCCAGTGCCAGAATCACGCCGACAATGAGTACCGTGATCAACAGTTCGTACAGGGTGAACCCTGTCTGCTTGTTATTCTTCATACGGGACACTATAAGACCACCGCACAAAAACTGGCCGAATAGCTGACGAAAGGTAGGGTGTGAGCGACAGGCGGTATCATTTTCGCCGGGCTACTTGACCTAATCCGGACATTCGTAGGGGTCGCCGCGGGTCGTTTTTAATGCGACACGTGGCCGGCCTGTATAGCTGATGACAAGGGCTTTGGCTGGCACTCGGCCCGCGGCATCGCAGACCACGAATGTGCCGTTGGTTGCGCGCAAAACGGTTGCACGTAACGTGAAGCCACGTCGGTTTGCGGCAATGACAATGTTCGGGTCTACGACATGGTGCATTAACATGATTTCGCCCGCATCGATTCGTGGCGGCGAATCACGGTCGCGGTTTTCGAACATCAACCAGCCGTTCGACCAGTCGGCGTCGGGTCCGCAGGTCGAGCCATCATCACTTGGGCACAGCGAAACGACCCGGCGGCGCATGACGGATTCCTTACGGGCGTGGTGGAAAGCATGAAACAGGGCATCGACCTCGACACGCTGTCGCTGGCGTGCCAGTGTCGCCGAGTATGAGGGGATAGCCATCGCCAACAGCACGGCAACCAATGCCGTCACCAGCAAGACCTCGAATAAGGTGTGACCCCTTGTCGCCAGACGCATCCCGGACCTCCTTGTCCAGGGAGCATCTTCGCCCGGAGAGTGAGCTGGGACACGCCCCAAAAATCAGGATTCCTGCCGAATTGGCCCGTCGCCGGTGCCGGATTTTCGTCTCCTCGTGGTATTCTTCGGTGATTCTCGTCACCCACTGGCAGGAAGCTCAGAATGGCACGGTCTGACATTCTTGAAACGTTGCAACGACACGGCATTCTTGCCACTCCCCAGCGCCTGCAAATCGCGGAGGTCCTGCTGGCAAAGCCGCAGCACCTGTCGGCCGAGCAGATCATCGACAAGTTGCGCCAGTCCGGGAGCGCCGTGTCGAAGGCTACAGTTTATAACACCCTGAATTTATTCGGAGAACGTGGTCTGGTCAGGGAGCTCAGTGTCGATCCCAAGCGGCGTTTTTACGACTCAAGAAGCGGTCTGCATCACCACTTTTTTAACGTGGACACGGGCGAGCTCGTCGACATCGACAAAAGTGCGGTGAGTTTTCAGCACCTGCCAGCGCTGCCGGAGGGCACGCTCGGGGACGGCGTAGAAGTGATGATTCGGGTTCGAAACGCCCGCGAATAATCGCCGCTGGCCCTTTTCGGCAGCGGCCACGGCGGCTATACTGCGCGCCGCTTACCCAAGCCAGTGCCGGATTAGCTCAGTTGGTAGAGCACATCATTCGTAATGATGGGGTCAGAAGTTCGAATCTTCTATCCGGCACCATTTCTTGGTGGCTTGATCGCTCAATAGCCGCCAGTAGCGAGCAGCACATTATCCTGGCCGCCCGCAAGATTAATCTGTTTTCCGCAAGTGGTAGTCGAACGAATCACGTAAACTGAAGCGGTTGTTGATCCAGAGAATCAGCATGCCTTCCAGCCAGCGAGCGTTTTCGACGCCGCCAACGTCTATCGGTTCCAGCCCCATACCCTCAACCAGTTTCGCGACTGTCTTTTTCGCACGGCGACTCTCGCCCGCCAGCGGAATGGTGACCGGACCGCCGGCACTTGCCGGGTCCACCATCGTTTTCCAGTTGAGCGTATTAAATGCTTTGACGACATCCGCATCAGGCGCGATCTCCTGGATGATCTGTGTGTTTGAGGTATCGACGCCGTGCTGAAACGTCATGAGTTTGCGTTTCAGCGGATTCGTGGGATCAATGATGATCTTATTCGAGAGGTCCCCGAGACCGCGCGTAATGTCGGCGACCATCATGCCGGGCACTGCCAGCACAACAATATCGGCTTCCTTTACGGCAGCCTCTGGCGAGGTTGCAGAAGCATTTTCACCGGTGTCGCCCACCAGCCGCTGAGTCTTGCTCGATCCGGGGTTGCGCGACCCATACACGATGCGGTGACCTTGCGCGGCAAACGCCGGGCCCAGCGCCTCGGCCACATTGCCGGTGCCAATAATGGCGATGGTCTCGGCATAGGCTATCGAGGCGTGCGACAGCGCCAGCAGGGCAATAATCAGGAATCTTCGAGTGACCATGCGTACTCTCCGTTTTCGGTGCAGCGAGCTACCCCGCTGGAAGCCGATTCTGACACAAACGGCTGGCCGCAGAGAAAACACGATCCGGGCTAGTACATTAGAAAATACTAATGTATAATTAAGCTAACACTAATATATACAACCGGGAGGCGGTTGATGTTGAAACGCTCGCAGATTGTCATTGGTACGCTGCTCTTGTGCTGTTTTGCCCCAGGTAGTGCGGTCGCGGAGTTGCCGCTGCCCACAGCACCCGTCGTTTACGAGGTCGCGCCCCGTGAACGCATCTGGGACGGGCGCATCGAGGCCGTCAACCAGGCCACCGTTTCGGCACAGACATCGGGTCGGATTGCCGAATTACCATTTGATGTCAACGATTTCGTTGATGCGGGCGTCGTTATCGTGCGTTTTACGGATAACGAGCAGCGCGCCGCACTGGCGCGCGCCGAGGCCGATCTGCAGGAAAGCAACGCACGGTTGTCGCAGGCGGAGCAGGAGTTCAAACGCTTTTCGAGCATGATCGAGAGCGGCACCATTTCACAATCGCGATTCGATGAGTCCAAAGCGAACAGGGACTGGGCACGGGCAAGGGTCAATGCCGCACGCTCCGGTGTAGCGACCGCGAAAGAGCAGTTGGAATACACCGTCGTCCGCGCCCCGTACCCAGGCATTGTTGCCAAGCGGCACGTGCAGCTTGGTGAGATGGTCTCACCAGGACAGCCGCTGCTCACCGGGTTGTCGCTGCAAACGCTGCGCGTGAATGTTGATGTTCCGCAGAGCATGTTCCATGCGGTGCGGACAATCGGCAAGGCGTTCGTCTATATCGATGGCCAGCGTATCGCGGCTGAGGGGCTGACGTTCTTTCCCGTCGCCGACGACGAAGCCAATACATTCCGGGTACGAGTCGAGTTGCCGGAGAGCAGCGCCACTGTTTACCCGGGCATGTTTGTCAAAGTCGGTTTCGTCGTAGGTGAGACCAAACGACTGCTGGTCCCGACAGCGACGGTGTTGCGCCGCAGCGAGTTGAGTGCCGTCTACGTCGTAACCACGGACCAGGTTGTTCTCCGGCAAATTCGATTGGGCCGTCGTTACGGTGAAAATACCGAAGTGCTGGCAGGACTAAGCGAAGGCGAAATGGTCTCGCTCGATCCGGTGAGTGCCGGAATATTTCTTAAAGAACAGGCGGGAGTTCGTTAAGTGTCCGCGCCGCAGAAGCTCGGGTTGTCGGGCGCGATTGCCCGCAAGTTCCAGGACTCGAAAATCACTCCACTGCTGGCGTTGACCGGCGTGTTGTTGGGCCTGTTTGCCATTCTCATAACGCCGCGCGAAGAAGAGCCGCAAATCAACGTCACCTTCGCGAACATTTTCGTGCCGTTTCCCGGCGCGAGCGCAGCAGAAGTGGAAAACCTGGTTGCAGTGCCGATGGAGCAGGTGCTCGCTGAAATTGAGGGCGTCAAACACACGTACTCGGTATCGAAGCCGGGCATTGCCGTTCTGACGATTCAGTTTGAAGTTGGTGAGGACAGGACGGCGGCGATCGTGCGGCTTTACAACGCCGTGTACTCGAATCAGGACTGGCAGCCGCCGGGCAGCGGCGTCCTGCAACCGCTGGTCCAGCCGAAGGGCATCGATGATGTTCCCACCGTTACCGTAACGCTGTGGACACAAGACGCACAACGCGGCGCGCACGAGCTGCAGCGTATCGCGCATTCGATTGAGGCAGAGATCAAGCGAGTACCGGGCACGCGCGACGTTTACACCGTCGGCGGGCCGGACAGCGTGGTGCACGTGCAGCTGGACCCGCAGCGACTTGCCGCCTACGGCCTGTCCATTGATTCGCTACGCTACGCGTTGCAGGTCAGCAACGTCGCGGCAGAGGCGGGATCGATCGTCGCCGATAATCGCAGTCTGCCGGTGACGGCCGGCACCTTCCTTGCCAACCGAGATGATGTTGCCGAACTGGTCGTGGGTGTTCGCGACGGCAAGGCGATCTACCTTGAGGATGTTGCGACGGTAGTCGAAGGACCCGACCAGCCGGAGCAGTACGTCAGGTTTGGTACTGGTGCCGCAGCCGCGGAGGTTGGGCTCGCTACGGGCATCCACGCACCGGCTGTCACGCTGGCAATCGCCAAGAAACCGGGCACCAACGCGGCGCGCATGGCGCACCAGGTAACGCAACGACTCAGTGCGCTTGAGGGTATCTTCATACCCGAGGGCGTGGAGTACACGGTGACCCGCGATTACGGCAAGACCGCCGACGACAAAGCTAAAAAGCTGATTCAGAAGCTCACGTTCGCCACGGCATCAGTGATCCTGCTGATGATCGTCGCGCTCGGCTGGCGGGAGGCTGTCGTCGTCGGCGCCGCCGTGGTCATCACTCTTATGCTGACGTTGTTTGCTTCGTGGGCGTGGGGTTTCACGATCAATCGCGTCTCACTTTTCGCGCTGATCTTCTCGATCGGCATTCTCGTCGATGACGCCATTGTTGTTGTTGAGAACATTCATCGACACAGAGCATTGGGGAATGGGACGTTAATGGAGGTGATACCGCCTGCTGTCGACGAAGTCGGCGGCCCCACCATTCTCGCTACTTTTACCGTGATCGCCGCACTGCTGCCGATGGCGTTCGTCAGCGGCCTCATGGGCCCGTACATGAGCCCGATTCCGATCAATGCGAGCATCGGAATGCTGTTGTCACTTGCCGTCGCGCTAGTCGTGACTCCGTGGGCGAGCGCGCGGCTCCTGTCGCCGTCACATGACGCGCACAAGGCCGATGCTGCGTCTGCCTGGCTCGATGGCTTTTTTCGCAAGGTCGTCGGACCGTTCCTGCGCGGCGCGGACGGCAAGCGAGCGCGTCGTTGGCTACTGGGTGGCGTCGCAATCGCCATTCTGCTGGCGTCCAGCCTGGTCGTCGTTCAGGCCGTCGTAATGAAGATGCTGCCCTTTGATAACAAGTCCGAGTTCCAGGTAGTGCTCGACATGCCGGAAGGCACGAGCGTCGAACAAACGGGCCGTGTACTGGACGAGATGGCGCAATACCTCGGTTCACTGCCGGAAGTTACTGACTACCAGGTGTATGCCGGACTCGCAGCACCCATCAACTTCAATGGACTGGTCCGCCAGTATTACCTGCGAGAAGGTGCCAACGTCGGTGACATCCAGGTAAATCTCGTCGACAAATCAGCGCGGCAACGCAAGAGTCATGAAATCGCCGGTGCGGCACGCGCGCGCCTCTACGACATTGCCACGACCTTCGGTGGGTCCGTTAAAATTGTCGAGGTGCCGCCGGGACCGCCGGTGCAGGCGCCGCTGGTGGCAGAAGTCTACGGCCCCGATTACGGCGGGCAGCAAAAAATTGCCGGCGAACTGCGTCAACTGTTCGAGAGCACCACTGACATCGTTGATATCGACGACAGCGTGGAAACGGCAGCAGAGCGTTTGGTCGTTGCGGTTGACCGCAATAAGGCTGCGTTACTGGGTGTCTCACAAGCCAGCGTTACACGGGCGTTGCAAACAGCGCTGGGCGGCGAAGACATTACTTACGTACGTGATGGCTACCAGAAATACCCGGTGCCGGTGCGCCTGGAGTTGTCGGTCGCCGACAAGTCGGGGCTCGACAGCCTGCTGATGCTGCGCGTTGCCGGACGCGACGGTACCCTCGTGCCGCTGGCGGAGATCGTCAATGTCAGCAAAACGGAGTGGCAGCAGACGATTTATCACAAAGATCTGTTGCCGGTAGTTTTTGTCACTGGTGACATGGCGGGACGTTTCGACAGTCCGCTGTACGGCATGTTCGATATGGTGAGCCACCTGGATGAAAGTAGTTTGCTGAGCGAGAACATCGAGCAACGTTTCATCAGTCAGCCGGACAATCCCTACAACTACAGTGTTAAATGGGATGGCGAATGGCAAATCACGTATGAGACTTTTCGCGACATGGGGATCGCGTATTCGGTCGGCCTGATATTGATTTACCTGCTCGTCGTCGGGCAGTTTCGCTCTTACGCGGTGCCCCTCATTATTATGGCGCCGATACCGTTGACGATCATCGGTGTCATGCCGGGTCACGCGCTACTCGGTGCACAGTTCACGGCAACATCAATGATTGGCATGATTGCGCTCGCCGGCATCATCGTGCGCAACTCAATATTGCTGGTGGATTTCGTGCGGCAGGAGGTTGCCGCCGGGATGGAATTTCAGGAGGCTGTCATCCGCGCCGGTGCGGTGCGGGCCAAACCCATCGCACTGACGGCGCTGGCGGCAATGCTCGGCGCATTCTTCATCCTCGACGACCCGATCTTCAATGGCCTGGCCGTGACCCTGATTTTCGGCATCCTGGTATCAACCTTGCTGACGCTTGTTGTGATACCCGTTCTCTACTACGCATTTGCCTACAAGTCGCAACAATGAGCCAACATTTTCGTTAGAATCACAGGAGAACTGACGTTGGCCGGCGTTTGAATTGAAGGACGAGCTTGAAGAAATCGCTGATTGCACTTTCCCAAGACGCACTAGGCAGTCTGCGCGACCTGACGCCGATTATCATTGTTATCGGCGTATTCCAGATCTGGATCATCAAGCAACCCGTATCGGGTTTTTTATCGCTGGTTTTTGGCGCAGGTCTCGTTGTCCTCGGCCTCGCATTTTTCATTTTTGGCTTACGTATTGCGCTGTTCCCAATCGGTGAAGGGCTCGCGCACTCGCTGGCAAAGAAAGGCAGTGCATTCTGGCTGTTTGCCTTCGCATTCGTGCTCGGTTTCGGCACAACCATCGCCGAGCCTGCTTTGCTGGCTGTTGCGGCCGAGGCGGCTGCGGTAGCGGTTGACGCAGGCGTTATTCCGGCAACGAACGAAGCCACGTCAAACTATGCACTTGGCCTGAGACTCGTTGTCGCACTGTCGGTCGGCGTGGCGTTGCTCATCGGTGTTTTCCGCATCCTGGCTGATTGGTCACTTCCCGTCATGATCATTGGCGGTTATGTCCTCGTTGTCCTTGCAACGTCGATTGCACCCAAGGAGATCGTTGGCGTGGCCTATGACTCCGGCGGTGTGACGACGTCGACCGTCACAGTGCCACTGGTTACGGCGCTTGGTGTCGGCCTGGCCAGTTCGTTGAAAGGTCGCAATGCAATGATGGATGGCTTCGGCCTGATCGCGTTCGCGTCGTTAACGCCGATATTGTTCGTGCTGCTGTACGGGACGATTCTCGAATGGATCTGATTCTCGACGCCCTGAAGTTTGTCGGCAACAGCGCCATTGATGTACTGCCGATCGTTATTTTCCTGTTTGCTTTTCAGAAGTTCGTCATTGGCGGTCGCATGCCGAACTTCAAACAAATTCTCGTTGGATTCGTATTTGTCATTGTGGGATTAGGCTTGTTTCTTGAAGGACTCGAGCATACGCTTTTTCCGCTTGGCCGATTAATGGCGCAGCAATTGACGGATCCCGAATTTTTGGAGGCAGCCAAAATAAGTGCTACCGGCGCCCTCATGTGGCGAGACTATTACTGGGTATATCTGTTTGCCGCCGCTATCGGCTTTAGTACGACGCTCGCCGAACCTGCCCTGATAGCCGTATCAATCAAGGCGAATTCCGTCTCGGGTGGCGCAATCGGCTTTTGGGGACTACGAGTTGCCGTAGCGATCGGTGTTGGCGTTGGCGTGAGCCTCGGTTGCTTCAGAATAATTTCCGGCTTGCCGCTGCACTATTTTATCGCTGGCGGCTATCTGGTCGTTATTGCGCAAACGTTAGTAGCGCCGAAGATAATTGTGCCGTTGGCCTATGATTCCGGCGGCGTCACGACATCCACTGTAACTGTGCCACTGATTACCGCGCTCGGCCTTGGCTTGGCCGAGGCGGTGCCAGGGCGCAGCCCTTTGCTTGACGGGTTTGGGCTGGTGGCCTTTGCAAGCCTGTTTCCTATAATCTCAGTTCTGGCCTACGGTCAGCTGGCAGTCTTGCGACAACATGTAGACTTTTCCGATCACGAACAAGACGAACTGCAAGAGGATAAAGACCATGCATTTTAAGCTAATACTCGCCTTCGTCGAAGACTCAGCGACTGACGCCATCATGGAGGCTGCACGCGAAGCAGGCGCAACGGGATGTACCGTAATACCGAATGCCCGCGGCGAAGGCATAGAGGAGAGTAAAACCTTTTTTGGACTAACGCTGAACTCGCAGCGCGATGTTGTGCTGTTACTGGTCGAGCAGCATCTGAGTCGCCAGATCCTGGAACATATTGGAGAGGTTGGTGAGTTCGACAAAAAGCCAGGCACCGGAATCGCGGTCCTGGTTGATGTCGAAGACGCCGTCGGTGTCGTGCATCAGGCGCAGGAGCTTGTAGAAATAGGGGAGGAAAAGCTATGACCGAACGAAACTGGGGTCCGGTGCGCGACTGTATGCGTCCCAATGTGACGGAGGTCGATGGCTCGATCGATGTCCTGGCAGCGTTAAAGATCATGAAGAAAGTTGGCCAGACCAGCTTGATTGTCAAACGTCGGGACGATAATGACGAGCATGGCATGCTGCTGTTTTCCGATATCGCGAAACAGGTAATTGCAAAGAACCGCGCACCTGAGCGAGTCAACGTCTACGAGATTATGGCCAAGCCGGTAATCACGGTCAGGCCCGACATGGATATTCGTTACTGTGCACGCCTGTTCGAGAACTTTGGCATAGGCCACGCGCCGGTCGTCGAGGGCGATAAAATAATCGGCATGGTCAGCTACTACCGGCTGGTCCTGCACGGTCTGCAGGATCTCGACTAATCGGCGGGGGGCGTTTAATAAGAGCGCCGCCTGTCTGCTCTGCTTTGGTGCAACTGGAGTGATGACCCGGGCCTGGATAACCGGCATAATTGGCGCGCGGTCGTGTGCCTTCCGTGAAGTTAACCTCCTGAAAAACAAGCAATAAAGGAAATTTCCTTGACGAGCCTATCAGTCCGCGCCGTGCGCGCGGCAGCCTCTATGTTGATTCTGCTACCCGTACTTGCGCCCTCGCAGGTCCTGGCGCAATCATCAGTTGACGCAGATATTGACGAAATCACGGTCACCTCGCGTTATCGCGAAGAGAAGCTCTCTGACGTGCCGGATTCGATCACGGCTTTCACTGTCGAGGACATCGAGAAATATCGGATTGAGCGTATTAATCGAATTGCCTCGCTCACCCCCAACCTGCGGTTTTCGGATGACCAGGAAGTCGGTGTCAGTACGCTGGTCATTCGCGGTGTGCGCCAGAATCGCGGCACCGGCCAGCCGCCGGTATCCCTGCGCATCGACGGCGTCAGCGCCACCAATAATCTGCTGACCACGCAAGAGCTCTTTGACATCGAGAGCGTCGACGTACTGCGCGGACCGCAGGGCGCTCTTTACGGGCGCAACGCGATCGGTGGTGCGGTTTTGATTTCAACACGATTGCCCACCGACGAACCTGAGTATGGTTTGCGCATTGGTGCTGCTCAGGGCGAAGATTTCACGCTGTCGGGCAGCGCGTCCGGACCGCTCGGTGACGATGGCGTGCTTTATCGTGCGTCATTCCGGCTGCAGGATCGCGAAGGCCAGCTAAAAAACGCTTATCTCGATAACCAGTACGTCGATTACAAGGAGTCCGCGGCGTTTCGTGGCCGCGTGATGTTCAAGCCCAATGACCGGCTGAGCGTGGACCTGCGTGGCAGCTACCTTGATCAGGATGGCGGCTCGGGCTACTTCATGCCAGGTAGTGAGGGCTTTCTGCCATTGCCGCCGCCGAATGACCCGCTGCTGTTTGGTAATCCCACGTACGAGATTCAGTCGAACCGGATCGGCAAATCGTTCGTGAACTCCTGGGAGACGTCGGCCAAGATCGACTATGACCTTGGCTGGGGCACATTGACGTCGATCACTTCGTATACCGACGTTGATTCAGGCAATGACCAGGACCTTGACCAGACCCTGGTCGAGGCGATCGACATTATCGTGATCGATAAGTCGGAGACGATTGCGCAGGAGCTGCGACTGGTGTCGGATTCCAACCAGGCGTTGCGGTGGGTCGCTGGCGTGCAGTACTTCTCGCAGGAACGCTTTCGTTCATTGGCAACGACGTTCCTGGGATTTCCGGTGCCGCCAGCGGCGCAGGACCTCGAACTTGAAGATTTCGCCGCGTTCGGCCACATAAGCTATGACCTGACTGACGATCTGGAGCTAACGCTGGCATTTCGTTTTGACGAGGAGATGCCGAAAGACCAGACGCAGGGCCGCAAAGCGACTTTCAGCGAGCTCCAGCCCAAGGCAAGCCTCGCTTACCGTTTTCACGCCGGGCTGCTCGGTTACATTACGGTCGGTAAGGGTTTTCGTGCCGGTGGCTTCAACAACCTCGCACCAGGCAGTAACTTCCAGCCGGGCTTCGACAAAGAGTCGCTGTTGAGCTACGAGGTGGGTCTCAAGGGCAACTCGGCCAACGGCCGTGTGCGTGGCGGCGTATCGCTGTTTTATATCGATTACGACGATCAGCAGTATTTCCTGTTTGACCAGACGGGAACGCAGGCAAACATCAACGTCAGGAAAAGTGAGATTGCCGGTGGCGAGCTGGAGCTCAGCTTCGTGCCGACCGATAATTTCCGGTTAGAAGCCGGGTTTGGTTTCACGGACAGCGAGATCAAGGAGTACGAGGACATTCCAGGTGTGCTCGTGCCGGCAAGCCAGATCGTTGGCAGGAAAGTACCCGGTGCCCCAGTCTGGACGTTGAACCTCGCCATGCAGCACACGCAGCCGCTCGGAAGTTCGTTAAATCTCGTCAGTCGCCTCGATTACGAGCATCGCGACAAGACTTACTGGACGCTCGATAACCTCGACACGCAGTCTGCTTATGATCTGACGAACTTAAGTTTCGAGGTGGGCAATGATCGATGGAGCACGCGGCTTTTCGTCAACAACCTGTTTGACGAGGAGTACATCGAGTGGTTCTTTGCCGCACGTTTCATTGGATTGCCCGCGGATATCGCATGGCCGAGCGCGCCGCGTCAGGTTGGCCTGGAGTACTCGCTCAGGTTTTAGCGTGCCTGGTCAGCAGTCGGTCGAGGTTGTTGGCGAATTCCTGGCGATCGCGCTGGCTGAATGCCGCCGGTCCGCCGGTGTCGACGCCGCTGGCCCGCATCGTATCGAGAAAGTCCCGCATGTTAAGACGCGCGCGAATATTCTCCGTGGTGTGCAGTTCGCCGCGCGGACTTAGAGCGAGACCGCCTTTTTCGATGACCTCTGCAGCGAGAGGAATGTCGCTCGTAATGACCAGGTCTCCGGCTTGCAGGCGTTTGACGATTTCATCGTCGGCGACGTCAAAGCCACGCGGCACCTGCAGCGAGTCAACGTAGCGGGAGTTGGGCGTGGCCAACGGCTGGTTGGCAACCAGCGTCAGCTGGACGCCAGTGCGTTCCGCGGCTCGAAAAAGAATTTCCTTGATAACGACCGGACAGGCGTCCGCGTCTACCCAGATTTTCATGGCAATTGTTCTTCGCAATAGTCGGTTCGTGGTCGGGCACAGTATGCATGCGATTGCAGCCTAAACCGAGTCGCTGCTACTTTTTTCGTGATTTCAGGCGTTCGCCCCGCGTTAGTTCGCGGGGGTGACCGGCTTTGCGGAAACCATCCAGCTTGTGGGCGATGGCGAGCAACGGATGTCGGAGCAACATTCTCGGTCCGGCATAGCGCATGATTGCTTTGGCCTGGTCCCGACGCTCAGGTTTGTAGCAGTGGATAGGGCAGTTGGAGCAGGTCGGTTTGTCCTCTCCATAAGGACACTTCTGCAGACGAACATCCGCGTAATCGAGAAATTCCTGGCAACTTGCGCACCGCGCATCCGCAGTGTCGGCGTGATGGGCCGAGCAGTAAATATCGACCATCCTGGTCATGGTCAGCCACTCACGATCGAGGTGTTTTTTCATCGTACGGGCTTCCTAGACAAAGACATTGTCCCTGCAGATGGCAACGGGGAATTTCAAAGCCCTGTTCATACTGCCTGGTACGGCATGGACTGCATGATCGCGAGCTGCTCGGCTTCCGATATGCCGCGCCCCAGCCAGTCGGCATGAGGCCGGAAAGCCTCTCGCGAGGTGACTGCGGGTACGTCGGGTATCGTGATGTCATCGCGCAGAAAAAATGCGTTGGCACCTATCGAATCGCAGCCGATCAAGTAATAGCCTTTGCGTTTGCCAAGCGTTTCGAGCGCGGCCAGCGACGCGCCGTGAAAGAATCCGCTCGGATGCTTGCTGTAGCGTTCGAAGTTCGGATCATACGGAACGGTTAGCGACAGGTCCGGGCCCAAACCGGCGTTGTACTCGATGCAAACAACGCGCGGAGAAATACAGCTTAGCTCCTCCCAGAACCAGTAGTCGTTGCCGTCGACGTCAAGCGATAGAAAGTCGATATTCTGCGGCACATCGTTACCACGAATCAGGTCCTGCAGGTTCTCGCGCGTGATGAATGCCTGTATCGCTTTAACGCCGTTGTTCCCCAGCCTGGTTGCCGTGTAATTGAAGAAATCCACATTCTGAGACGAACCGTCCATTAGCAAGCCGCTGAAGCCTTCGTACTTCATCAGCCGCAGGCTGTTGCATTGCACGGCACCGAATCCGAACTCAACAAACCATCGCGACTCGAAACCAATCTGGTCGAACAAGAAGCGAATGACGCCGTCTTCGCCGTTCTGTGATAACCAGCTGTACTCATACCGGGCCAGACCCGGGATATCCGCTTGCGACGAGGGTGGCCAGTCATGTCTGTCGGATTTACTCCACTTCACGCGGACTTTGGCGGCGCGCACACGAAAAGGTATCAGCGTGCGCTTGAGCCATTTCTTGGCACGACGGACGCGATTTTTTTTTACCGGCACATCAACCATGACTAGTCATTGTCCTTTCATCGGATTTCATAGGATTCTACCTGCGAAACAGACTGCAGCAAACCAGGCCATGTCCGTTAAGGGGCTACAGCGCTAGCCCTGCGGTGAAAAAAAACATTTGGCGACGAGTCGTTGCGCTACGCCATCCTGGCAGGTACCATCTTCTTCCTTGTGGCTGCGGCGATCTTCCTGCTTGCCGCGCGTCGGCTTGAGCAAGACTGGGAAGGCTAGTCGCAGCAACTCCTCGGGCCGGAGCCACTGATTCCCAATGAAATTTCTTCCGATTCTCTTGTCCGTGATTGTGGTCGCGGTGGTTCTCCGCAAACTGGTCCGGTATAAGACGCTCGCGCCTCTGCTACCGCGAAAGTACAATTTCGGGAAACGCCGTGACACCCTTCGTGAAGTACTGCGCCTCCTCGACGAGCGCAATGCGACAACTCTTCTTGAGACCGGCGTCGCTCGCATGGGGCTGGAGAAATCGAAGGGTGATGGTGCGTCGACCATTGTCTTAGGGCTTTGGTCGAAGCAAAACGATGCGCATCTTTATTCCGTGGACATTGATCCCGAGGCAACGAAACGTGCCGGCGTCGCGGTCGATGCAATGGGTTTAGGGGATAGCGTTACACTGGTGACCTCAGATTCGGTCGCGTACCTGGAAAATTTCACCGATAGCGTCGACTTCCTTTATCTGGACAGTTACGACTACCATAAGACCGACACCGCGATTCAAACTGCGAGCCAGAATCATCACCTGAAAGAGATCAAGGCGATCGAGGGTTGCCTGCACGACGATACGGTGATTCTGATCGACGATTGCGATATGCCGAATGGCGGCAAGGGCAAACTGGTCATTGAGCGGCTCACCGCCCAGGGCTGGAAAGTCCACATGTCTGAGTACCAGGTGATTCTTGTCAGAGATACGGAGTAGCGCACCTATTGGCTGAAGTCATCGAAGGGCTTGGATTTATCGAGAGCCTGTAGTTGTTTCCTCGTTTGAGCGTTGAGATACTGTTTCATTAGCATATTATGATGTTAAGCTGATTGTGCAGGGATGCCATTGTTCCAAAGGTTTCAAAAACAATCATTTAATGACTAAACCTCGTGGAGACCGGATTTCATGTTCAACATCAATCCATTCGCCGAGCTTTCCGGGCTCATCCCGCCGATCGCGATGCAGATTTACGTGATCCTGATGGCGATCCTGGTCGCGGGCGGAACGCTGCTTGATACGATCCACAAAAAGAGCGCGCAGTACTTCTTCGAGAATTCGGAGAAGCAGAAGAAAATGGCCAGCCGGGAAGTTTCGGGTGGCGAGAAGGTCGGCATCGCTGTCAAGACGGTGGCGGTCGACGTGCTGACCTCGGCTGAATTCTGCAACCAGAAGCGCAGGCTCGCTCATCTGCTCACGATGTACGGCTTCATCCTGTTTGTCGTGAGCACGGCCGTGATGATCTTCGGCTATGCCGACTCGGCCGACGCAGCAGCCTGGCCGCTCCTTTGGCACCTCGGCGCGTTGATGGTGTGCGTGGGCGGTTACTGGTTCTGGCTCGTCATCCGCGTCGATGTCGCTGCAGAAGGCAATCCCTGGTACCGGGTGGTGAGGGCCGATTTGTTCCTCCTGGCGCTGCTCGCGACCACCACGTTCGCGCTGCTCTGGTCCGTGTTCGGGGCAATCTTCTTCTTCATCCCGTTCATCGCCGCCGCCACGGTGCTGTTCGGCACGGTGTTCTGGTCCAAGTTCGCGCACATGTTCTTCAAACCGGCTGCGGCTTTCCAGAAACGGGTGACCAAGGCCGATGGTTCAATGGAGAATCTGCCGGAAATACCCGATTTGTCGGATCCTGCGGTACATCAAAGGTATCCGGATATTCCGGAATACCTGGGTAAGAACCCACCCAACATGGGCCTGGGCATCAAGCGCGAAGCGCCGAACCATTACTGAGCCGTTTCAACTGATCAAATTTTTTTGAGAGAAGAATAAAAATGCCTACTTTCGTATACATGACCCGTTGTGACGGCTGTGGACACTGCGTTGATATCTGCCCTTCAGACATCATGCACATCGATCCGACGCTGCGGCGCGCCTACAACATCGAACCCAACATGTGCTGGGAGTGTTACTCCTGTGTCAAAGCCTGCCCTATGGACGCCATTGACGTTCGCGGCTACGCGGACTTCGCCCCGCTGGGACACTCGGTCCGAGTCAAGCGTGACGAGGAAAAGGGTGTCATTGCCTGGCGTATCAAGTCACGCAACGGTGAAACCGACCTGAATCTGTTGGCGCCGATCACGACCAAACCCTGGGGCACGGCCATCCCGCAACTGAAGGACGAGACTGCGCCCACCCAGGAAGCGCGGGACAGCCAGTTACTGTTCAACGAACCGAAGTACATCCGCATGGATGAAGGTGGCATTCATACCCTGGAAGCCGCTGCGCTCAAGATGAAAGCAGGGGTGTACTACTAATGGCCTACAAAACGATCGTAGAAGACAACATCGACATCCTGGTCGCGGGGGCCGGCCTCGGCGGTACCGGCGCTGCTTTCGAAGCGCGCTACTGGGGTCAGGACAAGAAGATCGTCATCGCTGAAAAAGCGAACATAGACCGTTCCGGCGCCGTGGCGCAGGGTCTATACGCGATCAACTGCTACATGGGAACCCGCTTCGGCGAGAACAACCCGGAAGACCACGTTCGCTATGCGCGAATCGACCTGATGGGCATGGTGCGCGAAGACCTCTTGTTCGACATGGCGCGTCACGTCGATTCGACGGTGCACCAGTTCGAGGAATGGGGTCTGCCGATCATGCGTGATCCCAAGACCGGCACTTACCAGCGTGAGGGCCGCTGGCAGATCATGATCCACGGCGAATCCTACAAGCCGATCGTCGCCGAAGCGGCGAAAAAGTCGGCGGACACGGTCTTCAACCGCATCTGCGTCACGCACCTGCTGATGGACGATGCCAAGGAGAACCGTGTCGCCGGCGCCGTCGGCTTCAACGTGCGTACCGGCAATTACCACGTATTCAAAGCCAAGACCGTTATCGTCGGCGCCGGTGGTGCCTCCAACATCTTCCGCCCGCGCTCGGTCGGTGAGGGTGCGGGCCGCGTCTGGTACGCCCCCTGGTCGTCGGGCTCAGCCTATGGGCTGCTGATACAGGCCGGCGCGAAAATGACCCAGATGGAAAACCGGATCGTGCTGGCTCGATTCAAGGACGGCTACGGCCCGGTTGGCGCGTACTTCCTGCACCTGAAGACATACACCCAGAACGCGTACGGCGAAGAGTACGAGTCGAAGTGGTTCCCCGAACTGCAGAAAATGGTGGGCAAGGAGTACCTGGATCCGGAAGCTTCGCATTTGACGCACCGACCGATCCCGACCTGTCTGCGTAACCATGCTTTGATCAACGAGGTCAATGCGGGGCGTGGACCCATCCACATGGTAACCATGGAAGCCTTCCAGGATCCTCATCTCGAGGAGATCGGCTGGCACAACTTCCTCGGCATGACCGTTGGCCAGGCCGTATTGTGGGCGGCAACGGATGTCAATCCGAAGTACGAAAACCCGGAACTGACGACCTCCGAGCCCTACGTCATGGGTTCGCATGCGACCGGCAGCGGCGCCTGGTGCTCGGGCCCGGAAGACGTCTCTCCGCCCGAATATTTCTGGGGCTACAACCGCATGACCACGGTCGAGGGCCTGTTCGGCGCGGGCGACGCGGTCGGCGGCACACCCCATGCGTTTTCCTCGGGTTCGTTTACCGAGGGCCGCCTGGCGGCCAAGGCTGCCTGCAAGTACATCGACGACGGCAAGGCCGAGGGTATTCGCGTCTCGCAGGAGCAGATTGATCGCCGCAGGGCCGAGATCTACAAGCCGTTGGAACATTACAAGGTCTTCCGCAATGAAATCGTTGCCGGCACCGTCAACCCGAACTACATCAACCCGCGCCAGGGCCTGGATCGGCTGCAGAAGCTGATGGACGAGTACGGTGGCGGTGCAACGGTCAACTACATGACCAACGACAAGCTGTTGAACATCGGTCTGAAGAAACTAAAAACGCTGGAAGAGGACCTCGACAAGATTGGCGCCGAGAACATTCACGATCTGTTGCGTGCATGGGAACTTAAGCATCGGGTTCTCACCTCCGAGGCGGTCCTGCAGCACACCCTTTTCCGCAAGGAAACCCGCTGGCCGGGCTACTACTACCGCGGTGATGCAATGAAGCTGGACGACGAGAACTGGCACGTGCTGACCGTTTCCCGTCGCGATCCCGAAACCGGCGAATACACCATGGAGAAGGCTCCGCTCTATCACCTGGTGAGTGAAAAAGAGGAAGCAGCTTAAAAAATGGGTCAGACCAAGTGCCGGAGTACGCTTACCCCGGGGCTTCGCGCTGACCCTTTTTTATACAGATGAACATCATCGACCACAGCGACGAGGAAATACTGGAGGTTGCCCACCCGATGTGGGACGACCTGATCAAGTATTCCAACAAGGGCCAGTACGGGAAGTTCATCAGGAAATTCTCCTATGAATTGCTGCTCGGCCTGAACGAAGTAGAACTGGGCAAGCAGTTCAAGAGAAGCGTGCTGGCGCGCAAGCTGTCCAAGGAATGTGATTATCTCGGCATCATCCGCCGCGGTGAGCACGTGACTGTTCTCTACCGCGTCAGGAGCACCGAAAAAGAAGGTGAATGGCTCGGGCGCCTGGTCCTGGGATATGAAAAGGGTGAGATAAGGATATTCTCCGCTTCAATATTCTAGGGCCCGAAAAACCATGAAAGACGTGATCGAAACCAACAAGTATGTTGAACTGACCTACGAGGTCATTGACCAGAAATCAGGCCAGATACTGACCTCGGTTGAATTTCCCCTCGGGTATGTACACGGGGTCAACATGGTCCTGTCTCCCCAGGTCAGCGCCGAGTTGGAGGGCAGATCCGCAGGCGAAATCATCGAAGTTCCCCTGGACTGCAATAAGATATTTGGCCCCCGGGATGAGTCGCTCGTTCTCACCGAGTACATCAGAAACGTTCCCGAGGAATATCGTGAAGTCGGTACCGCCATCCTGATGGAAAACGAAAGGGGCGAAACCAAGAGTTTCCTGGTCACCCGCAAGGATAGAAAAACCATCACCATTGATGGAAATAACCCGTTGTGTGGCAGAGAGGTCATTTTCAAGCTGGAAATCCTGCTCGTTCGCGATGCCAGCGAAGAGGAGATTGCAGCAGGCGGGAAAATCGAAGAAGGCCCGGATATTGAAACAGGGCCCCGCATTCATGAAGTTCTGAATTGAACTCACGTCACGCGTGATATTCTTAACAAGAGGCAAATACTATGAGCGAACAACCCAAAACCAGACCCAAAGTTCCTGAAGGTAAGGCACGTTTCGTGACAACCCGTCAGAAGGAACCCAACGAGAAGGGTTTCGTTGGGTATGAAACCACTTGGGAGCCGTTTCAGAAAGAGGTCAAATACACTACCCCGAAACGGCCATAGGTTTCCCGGCGGCGTGACCTGACTCCCTGAAAAGCGGGTGTAGTTCAACGGTAGAACATCAGCTTCCCAAGCTGAGAATGAGGGTTCGATTCCCTTCACCCGCTCCAACGTTGCGGTAGCGCTGCAAACTCACCGAGCGTCGTCTCGGCGACGGAGTTTTCAATTCTGTCGGCCGCTCTGAAGTAACAATAAATTGCGTTTCGCTTGCTCTGATCAAGCCTGTAGTATGCTCGTCTGATCGTTGAGAGTTGACAGTAGCCTGATGCGCGATTATTTCCTGAGACGCCTGTTGTTGATCCCGCCGACATTGATTGGCGTGACGATTATCGTTTTTGCGATAACTCGGTTCGTGCCGGGCGGGCCGCTTGAGCGGGCGATAATGGAAATGCAGATGATGGGCGCAGATGGTGGTGCCTCGTCAGGCATGGTGTCCGGGCAGGACATGGCTATTTCGGATGATCAGCTCGAGCTGCTGAAAGAGTATTACGGATTTGATAAGCCGATGCTGCAGAGTTATGTCATCTGGCTGGGCAAGGTGGCACGCGGCGATCTCGGCGAATCCTATCGCTACAATGAGCCGGTGCTCGACGTGATCTCCGAGCGATTTCCGATCTCTCTGTACTACGGCATCGTCACTCTAATAATTACCTACGCCGTCTGTATTCCCCTGGGCGTATTGAAAGCGATCCGGCATAAGACCGTTGTCGATACCGTTACGTCGATGCTCATTTTTACCGGCTACGCAATTCCCGGTTATGCGCTTGGATCATTATTGCTGCTGTTGTTTTCCGTGAAACTCGACTGGTTTCCCATGGGCGGCTTCGTTAGTTATGATTTCTCCGAATTGTCAATAGGCGGGCAAATCGTCGATTTGCTGCAACATTCGGTGTTGCCGCTGATCTGCTACCTCATCGGCAGCTTTGCGCTGGTCACGCTGCTACTGAAGAACCACCTGCTGGACAATCTTGCTGCTGACTACATGCGCACGGCCATCGCTAAAGGTGTCAGTTTTCGCAAGTCTGTCACTGGTCATGCAATGCGAAATTCCATGATTCCGATTGCCACGACTTTCGGGCAGAATATTACGCTGCTGGTATCCGGCTCGTTCCTGATCGAGACCATCTTCGATATTGACGGTTTTGGCTTGCTCGGACTGACGTCCATTATTGACAGGGATTATCCCGTGGTCATGGGTGTCGTGTTGCTGGGAAGTTTCCTGCTACTCGTGGGCAATATCATCTCGGATTTTCTGGTGGCACTCGTCGATCCCAGAATCCGGTTTCGTTGATTTGGGCGCGCCGCGATGAGATTTCGCCTCAATCCGCAGACCGCGAAGAAGATACGCCGATTCAGGGCGATAAAACGCGGTTACTACTCGTTTGTTGCCCTGGCACTTTTACTCGTCGTCACGGCTTTCGGTGAATTGCTCGTGAATAATCGTGCGCTGATCGTTAGTTACGACGGTGACTGGTATTTTCCGACCTATACCACTTTTCACCCGGGTACCGATTTCGGGCTCCAGTATGATTACGAGGTAAATTATCGCGAACTGCGGCAGCGCTGGCGCGAGGAGGGCAGTGACAACTGGCTGTTGATGCCGCCGGTACCGTACAGCCCTTACGAGAACGATGCTCGGGACGGTGTCTTCAAGCCTACGCCACCGTCGATCGAGACCCGCCATTTCCTGGGAACCGACTCGACCAGCCGGGATATACTGGCGCGACTCTTTTATGGTGTCCGGATCGCGCTGTTATTCTCATTTGCTTTCGTGGCTGCCGTCTACCTGGTTGGTATTACTCTTGGCTGTGCGATGGGTTACTTCGGCGGCGCATTCGATCTGATATTTCAGCGCCTCATCGAAATCTGGTCGAACATACCCTTTCTCTACATGGTCATCATCGTGTTCTCGGTGATTCCCGATACGTTGACCGTAAATTCTCGCATTGGAATATTGCTGATGGTCATGGTGCTGTTTTCATGGACATCGATGACCTATTTCATGCGGACCGAAACTTACAAGGAAAAGGCACGAGATTACGTTGCTGCCGCGCGCATCGTGGGGGCGTCCAGCCCGAGAATAATATTCAGGCACGTGCTGCCCAACGTGATTTCGACGCTGGTCACCTTTCTGCCATTTACCGTGATTGGCGCAATCTCGGCGATCACCGCGCTCGACTTTCTGGGCTTCGGCTTGCCGCCTCCGACACCAAGTCTTGGCGAACTGCTCAAGCAGGGAACTGGAACGTTGCGCACCGCGCCTTGGATCGTGACCTCATCGTTCGGTACGCTCGTGATCGTGCTGACACTGGTCACCTTTGTCGGCGAGGCGGTGCGCGAATCATTCGATCCCAAGAAATTCACCATGTATCGATAGGAAATCGCATGAACATCATACGTAAAGGTCTTTTGCCGGTGGTCGCATCGGTATGTCTGCTCTCGGCTTGCGGGGGCGATGGCGACGATGCCGATTTGGAAGTCAGAGATAACAGCGAAGAAGTTGCCGCATACTATCGCGACAACCCGGAATTCTTCTCGTTCAAGACGCCGGACGACCTGCCCGACGATCTCGTCTGGGAAGACGGCATGGACCTGCCCGACCTCGGATCTCCCGAGGCCACCAAGGGCGGCACCTTCAATTATTTCCTGGCGGATTTCCCCCGAACGCTGCGACGTCTGGGGCCTGATTCCAACGGCTCGTTTCGGGGCTGGATCCTCGATTTTATGATGCCGCCGTTGGCGACGATTCATCCGGCGGCGGACGGATATTATCCGGGTCTGGCCGAATCCTGGGCGGCCGTGCCGGAAGAGCGCACGGTTTACATGCGACTCGACAAGAACGCCCGCTGGTCGGACGGCGAACCCATTACGGCTGACGACTACCTGTTCATGTTCTTCATGTACCACTCGGAGGACATCGTCGCGCCCTGGTATAACAATTTCTACCGCGTCAATTACAACAACATCACGAAGTACGACGACTACACGATATCAATGACGGTGCCGACTGTACGGCCGCACTTCGAAGACTTTATTCTCGGGCTTGGACCGTTGCCGCAGCACTTTTTCAAGGAACTCGGTGATGACTACGTCGAACGATATCAGTGGCGTTTCGTACCGACTGCCGGTGCTTACATCGTCAGCGATGAAAACGTCAGGAAAGGCCGGTCGATTACGCTGACACGCATCAAAGACTGGTGGGCTAAGGACAAAAAGTATTATCGCAATCGCTTCAACGCCGATAACATCCGGCTGACCGTCATTCGCGACGATGCCAAGCAGTTTGAAGCGTTCAAGCGCGGCGATATCGATATGATCCGACTGAATACGTCGGAACTCTGGTACGAAAAACTACCGGATTCCGACGCGGACGTGCAGAAAGGTTATATACACAAAGCGACCTTTTTCAACGAAAAACCGCGGCCGACTTACGGATTGTGGATCAACACGGCCAGGCCGCTGCTCGATAACAGCGACATTAGAATTGGCATACACCATGCGTCGAACTGGGAACTGGTTATCGAGAAGTTCTTCCGCGGCGACTACAGCCGCATGCGCACTTCCGCAGACGGTTACGGTGTTGCGACACACCCGACGCTCCAGCCGCGCATATACGATATAGAAAAGGCGCAGGAGTATTTCAGGAACGCAGGGTTTACCAAGCGCGGTGACGACGGCGTGCTGGTCAATGCGGCCGGCGAGCGTCTTTCCTTTACCCTGACTACGCCTTACTCGACGTTGACTGACGTACTGACGATCCTGAAGGAGGAGGCACTGAAAGCGGGACTGGAATACCGCATCGAAGTGCTCGACATGACGGCAGGTTTCAAAAAAGCCAACGAGAAAAAGCATGATATCCAGCTTACTGCTTTGAACGTCGGTGATCGCTACCCGCGCTACTGGGAGACTTTCCATTCCGATAACGCCTATGACAAGGCATTTCTTGATGACGGATCGGAGAATCCCGAACGTAAGATCAAAGTACAGACGAATAACATTTTCAGCCTCGCAGATCGCGAAATCGACGAGTTGATCGAAGCGTATCGCGCTGCCGCGACTGAGGAGGAGTTGGTCTCGATCGCCTATACACTTGAGGAGAAGCTGTACGATCTGGCGGTGTTTATACCTGGATTCATACAGGGCTACGAGCGTTCTGCATTCTGGCGCTGGGTGAAGTTCCCGGAGGGCTTCAGCGAAAGGGACATGGATTACGTCTACCACTACCAGCAATTCTGGATCGACGAAGCGGCGCGTGAAGAGACCCTGGAGGCGATGCAAAGGGGCGAGACTTACCCGGTCAGCATCCGGGTCTACGACCAGTACCGGACTGACTGACAATCTCTCGTGGCTGACCCCTTATTGAAAATAGACGAGCTGGCCGTCGAATTCGATACCGACGAAGGTCTGGTGCGCGCGGTCGACGGACTGTCGCTAACTGTCGAGGCAGGTAAGACGCTCGGCATCGTCGGCGAATCGGGTTGTGGCAAAAGCGTAACTGCGCTTGCGGTGATGCGCCTTCTCCCGCAGCCAATGGGTCACATCGCCGGCGGTGCGATACGTTTCCAGGGACAGGATCTCGCGAGCCTGTCGATTGCTGAAATGGAGAAGATTCGTGGCGCCGGCATCGGCATGGTCTTTCAGGAGCCAATGACGGCACTGAACCCGGTCAAGCCGGTGGGCAAGCAGCTCGTCGAATCGCTGCTGTTGCACACCAATATGCGGCCGGAACAGGCCATTCAGCGGGCGATCGCTATGCTGGATCACGTCGGTATACCGTCTCCTGACGTGCGCATGGGGGAGTACCCGCATCAACTCTCCGGTGGCATGCGGCAGCGCGTGGTGATCGCCATGGCATTGATTTGCCGCCCGGCGCTGCTGATTGCGGACGAGCCCACGAC
>JBATID010000135.1:0-10997 GCA_049667545.1 Woeseiaceae bacterium | reverse complement strand
TAGCGCCGCTAACCTGAACTGGCGCTTAATCGGCAACTGCCGATGCGCTTTAACTTGTCAAGGTGAAAGTAGTCGATAAAACATCACGTTACGTCAGCTAGTCGTCGTCGCCGCCGTGCCAGGCAATGAATTTCCAGCCATCAGAGGTGCGAATGAGTATGTCCGTATAACGGCCATTGACGGTCGTGATCTTCCCTTCATTGTTTTTCGACGCGCTGCTGTACAGGTAGTGGGCGACGCCGGTGTCACCAGTGACAACAATCGAGAGCGGGTAAAGTTCATGCGCAAGCATTTCGCTGACTTTTTCGTTGAAGCGGTTCCACATTTTAGTTGAGGTTTTACCGCGTGGCGCCGGCGACGAGGTGCCCCAGCCGGAGAAATCTTCTGCAAGGTACGTGTCGGGCCATTTGCCGTCGCCTTTTTCCTGTGCGTTCCACTGTGCTTCGACGGTGGTCCAGACGTCGGCCCGGTCATCAGCCTCCGCCTGGGAGCGGTCCTGAGCCCATGCCAGGTTCCCGAGGCAGACCGTACCCAAAAAAACCAGTAGAAACCTTGTTGCTGATGTCATCGCCGTTACCCCGGGCAAATTTGTTGTGATCGCCCGAGTTTAGTCGCAATAGGCTGGCGCGACAAATGCTCGGCTGTCAGTCAGTATTATCGAGTACGAGTGCGGCAAATTCACGCGCCGCAATTTCAGGCAGTGCGTCGATCGTGTCGTACTCGTAGAGTTCGTAAAGATCACTTTCGGTCAGGTAGTCCGGATGGTGGGCTTCCATAATCGTTGCGTATTCGAGAACCTGCGCATCTTTGGCGAGCAGCAGCTGATAGACATGCAGCGCGAGTCTGCACGGCGCCTCGATGTGCATCAGACGGGAGATAACCTGGTTACCCGGAGGCAATTCGAGCGAGCCGATATGTAAAGTCTGTTTATGTACATTCCAGCCATGCGACCTGAAAATTGCGCCGATCGAATTGCCCGCCAGGACCTTCGCATGCGCATCGCCGCAGTGTTCTCCCAGCGGGTCGGCAAACTGCACAACGGCGTAGGTTCGACAGACGCGCTGACCGTCATTTACGCTGAAAAGACTGGACCGTCGGAGCCCCGCTTTACTTGCGAGCACGTCCATACTGTAGCTGCCGAAGCGTTTTTCGATACGCTCGCTGTTCAGTACTACAGGTTCCGCGGCGCTTGCGCTGATTACGGCGGCGAGCACGGTTGGTGGAAGTTTGGTGAGTGCCATACGTTGATTAGCTGTGCAAAGTCAAAGCACCATATACTGTGATTCTGCGGGCGTAAAGGAGTGCTACGGTGCGAGCGATGGTCTTGCGTGCGGTCGCCAGTTTCGAGGAGAATCCGGCGCCGCTCAAACTCGTTGAACTGCCGCGGCCCGGGGTTGGCGACGGAGAAATCCTCATTCGAATAGCGGTTTGCGGCGTTTGTCATACGGAACTCGACGAAATAGAGGGCAGGACGCCGCCAATGACGTTGCCAATCGTGCCCGGTCACGAAGTGGTTGGCCGCGTGGCTGCGCTTGGAGCGGGGTGCCGTCGTTTTGCCGTGGGCCAGCGTGTCGGCGTCGGCTGGATTCACTCTTCGAACGGCGCCCCGGACGAAAACCTCAGCGCCTCATTCCAGGCCACAGGCCGTGATGTGAATGGTGGTTATGCCGATTTCATGACGGTCCCGGAGACGTACGCGTGCGCGATCCCGGACAGCTTCACCGATGCGGAGGCAGCGCCCCTGCTGTGCGCCGGAAGTGTCGGTTATCGTGCGCTGCGACTGACCGGAATCAGCGACGGCCAGGTGCTCGGCCTGACGGGGTTTGGCGGGTCGGGTCACCTGGTGCTGCAACTGGCCCGGCACCTGTTTCCAGGTGGCAAGGTCTTTGTGTTCGCGCGCTCGGGCAAGGAGCGCAGGTTTGCGCTCGAACTGGGCGCTGACTGGAGTGGCGACACTGGCGAAGAACCGCCTGAGCCTCCGCATGCGATCATCGATACGACGCCGGCGTGGCGTCCGGTACTGGCTGCGCTGGCCTGCTTGCGGCCCGGCGGCCGGCTGGTCATTAACGCCATTCGCAAGGAGTCGGCGGATCGCGAACTACTGGCAACACTGAGTTACACGAAGCACCTGTGGCTGGAGAAGGAAATCAAGTCGGTTGCCAACGTGACGCATCGGGACATCGAGGACTTTCTGCAAATTGCCGCGGACATCCCGATGCATGTGACCACGCAGGCGTACTCGCTGGAAGAGGCTAACCAGGCGCTTTGCGACCTGCGGGCCGGACATTTGCGGGGCGCCAAAATACTCCGCATTTCGGGGACGGCGTGAACGCTGCGCCATTCGAGATGTCGCGGCGAAGCGCTATACTGGAGGCTCCCGGTTGCACGAGAATCCTGTGAGTCACGCCATTGCCTGTTATCGCTGCGGTGCTTCGCTCAAGACCTTGTCTTTGCCATTGTCGCGGCGTGATCACTGTCCGGAGTGCTCGGCCGAGCTGCACGTCTGCAAAATGTGCGTCGCTTTCGATCGGCAGGTCCCCTCGCAGTGTCGAGAAGACGGTGCCGAAGACGTCACTGACAAGGATCGAGTGAATTTCTGCGACTGGTTCAAACCGTCAGAGACGGCGTTCGACCCGACGCGAAAATCCGCAGCCGATGCCGCCCAGCAGGCGCTGAATGCCCTGTTTGGGGACGACGATGCCAACTAGCAAGGGCAAGGCGCTGGTTGTGCTGTCCGGTGGGCAGGATTCCACGACCTGCCTGTACTGGGCGATAAACCGTTTCGGGCGCGCGCAGACGTGCTCGGTCACTTTCGACTACGGGCAGCGGCACCGGCTGGAACTGGATTGTGCGGCCAAGGTCGCCGAGCACGCCGGGGTGAGCAACGAGTGCCTGCCCATCGATACGTTTGCAGCGCTCGGCGGTGACGCACTCACTGACGCTGATATCGCTGTCGAGAACGATGCTGCTGGCTCAGGTCAATTGCCCAATACCTTTGTTCCCGGGCGCAATATTGTCTTTCTGACGTTTGCTGCCGCCTACGCGTATCAGCGGGGCATCGTGCACCTGGTTACCGGCGTCGCACAGACCGATTACAGCGGCTACCCCGACTGCCGGGAAGAGACGATCAGTGCTTTGCAAACCACGCTGCGCCTCGGCATGGAGAGTGACGTCATCATCCATACGCCGCTTATGCACCTGACGAAGAAGCAGACCGTCGAGCTCGCCCGCGGTCTCGGGGCGCTGCCGGCAATGGCTTTGACGCACACGTGCTATGCGGGCGTGCGTCCGCCGTGTGGCGAGTGCCCCGCCTGCGTGCTCCGCGCGAAGGGGTTTGCCGAGGCGGGTATTCCGGATCCGCTGCTGGCCGAGTGATGACGTACTCGGTAAAGGAAATCTACTTCACGCTGCAGGGCGAGGGGGCACAGACCGGTCGACCAGCCGTCTTCCTGCGCTTCTCCGGCTGCAACTTATGGTCAGGCCGTGAACAGCATCGCGCGACGTCTGTCTGCCGTTTCTGCGACACGGAGTTCGTTGGCACGGACGGTCCCGGCGGCGGCAAGTTCGAGTCCGCCGTCGCGCTGGCGGACGCGGCGCGTAAAGCGTGGCCGGCGGGGGCGCCGGACGTCAGTCCCTATGTCGTCTGCACCGGCGGTGAGCCGCTTCTGCAACTGGACCGGGCAGCCATCGATGCGCTGCACGACGCCGGCTTCGAAGTCGGCGTCGAGACCAACGGCACGTTGGCAGCGCCGAGGGGCATCGACTGGCTGTGTGTCAGTCCGAAGGGCAACGCGAAAGTCGTGCAAACGACCGGTGACGAATTGAAACTTGTCTACCCGCAGGTGGAACGCGAAGCGCAGCCTGGCGTGTTCAGCACCATGCAGTTCAAGGTATTTTCCCTGCAGCCGCTGGATAACGATGAACGGGTATCTAACACTGAGAGTGCCGTGCGTTTTTGCCTCGCAAATCCGCAATGGCGACTCAGCCTGCAAACCCACAAAATCTTAGGGATCGACTAGCTGTGAACCACCAGTTTTGCAAAGCCTGAAGACTACAGCAAAAGGGTGATGACCCAGCCAATCAGTACCACAAGCGCAGTGATGTACGCGAGGCCCAGGACGATATCGACGGGTTCCAGATTCGGGTTTTCTTGATTGTATGTCATGGCAGTCTCGACGCTGTGGGTGAGACTGAATAGTCGCGGATCGCCAGGCCGACAACATGAGTAACCCCTGATTATCTGCTGATCTTTGCAAAAATCAGCTGGCGAGCGCTTCCTGCTCCTCCTGGCGCCATTCGAAGATGTTCAACTCGATGAAGACAAAGGCGACCAACCACAAAAACGCGTCCCAGAAGTCAACAAAGTCGCCCTTGACGCCCCAGTAGATCGCTGCCAGTAACAACGCGGAATAAAGGACGAACTTGGCGCTGTTACTGGCGGTCAATGCGAGACCTACCAGACGGTTGCGTTCCTGCAGCCGGACGTCGATTTCCAGCACCAGAACCACGAGCAGCCAGACGGCAGCGTTGATCACATCGACCCAGGCAAGCCTGCGAATTTCAGTCAAACCGGTCGCATCGACCACAGCGCGCGTTTCATTGAATTGGTAAAGAGTGCCGCCAACAGAGAGTGAGTCGCAATTTGCGGTCGTCACCGCGACGTAGTCATCGAGCGTGACTGCCCATGACCAGCTGTCCGGCAGGAGCGCGCAGACGCCGGTCACGTCGGTCAGCGCCACGGTTTCATTCAGCGTGGTCAGGTTGGCTACATAACCAAAGAATGCATAGATGATTGCCGCGTAGCAGATCGCGCGCAGCCCATGCAGCGACCAGGCGACCCGGCGAGTGAAATGGCGCTCATCGAGAACGTAGGTTTCCATTTCGAACATCAGCAGCAGTACGACCCAGGCGGTCGTATCGATCGTCGCGGAGTAGGCTTCGATCAAATCGGACAGCGCCACACCGTTGGCAAACTGCACGACGGCTGCCGCAGATTCTTCGCTGTAGAACCAGTAGATATTCATCGCCAGCAGAACGTACACAATGTACTTGAACGTCTGGAACAGCGCGGCGCCGTTAATCTTCAAGTTCTCCCTCCCCATGCGGGCTGTGCGGTGCTGCGACGACCTCGCCCTAAGGTCGCTGAACATAGGTCGCCGAATAATAGCCCGTTCGGTGCCACCCGGTAACTGCAAATCGCCTGTACGCAGATTCCACGGGTCAACTAACGCCCCCGTTGACAGTGATTGCGATAGAATCCCCAATCACCACTCGTAAACGTGCAAAGGACTCGTCGTGGTCTTCAAAAGTGATATTGAAATTGCCCAGGCTGCCAATAAAAAGCCGATCGCGGAAATTGCCGGCAAGCTGGGTATTCCGCCTGAGGCGTTGATCCCCTACGGTGCTGACAAGGCCAAGATCAATGCGGATTTTATTGCGTCCGCACAGGACAGGCCAGACGGCAAACTTATTCTCGTGACGGCGGTTTCACCAACGCCCGCGGGTGAGGGCAAGACAACGACGACAGTCGGGCTGGGTGACGCGCTCAACAAGATCGGCAAGAACGCCGTCATGTGCCTGCGCGAGCCAAGCCTCGGGCCGTGCTTCGGCATGAAAGGCGGCGCGGCGGGCGGCGGCTACGCGCAAGTTGTGCCAATGACAGACATCAACCTGCATTTCACGGGCGACTTTCACGCTATCGGTGCGGCCAACAATCTATTGGCCGCCCTGATCGACAACCACATGCACTGGGACAACGAGCTCAACATCGATCCGCGGCAGGTTACGTGGCGGCGCGTTGTGGACATGAACGATCGTGCGTTACGCTCCATCACGTCAGGGCTCGGCGGTTACCACAACGGTGTGGTGCGCGAGGCCGGATTCGATATCACGGTTGCCTCCGAGGTCATGGCGATTTTCTGCCTGGCGACGGACCTCAAGGACCTGGAAAATCGCCTCGGCAACATTGTTTTAGGCTACACGCGTACAGGGCAGCCCATAACCGTCAGGGAGCTGAATGCGCACGGTGCCATGACTGCGCTGCTGCGTGATGCGTTTCAGCCCAATATCGTGCAGACCATGGAAAACAACCCGGCACTGATGCACGGTGGGCCGTTCGCTAATATTGCACATGGCTGCAATTCGGTCGCTGCCACGAAAATCGGCCTGAAGCTCGCTGATTACGTTGTGACCGAAGCGGGATTTGGCGCGGATCTTGGCGCCGAGAAATTCTTTAATATTAAGTGCCGCAAAGCGGACCTCTCTCCCGACGCCGTCGTCCTGGTGGCCACCATCAAAGCGCTGAAAATGCAGGGCGGCGTCGCCAAAGAGGATCTTGGCGCCGAGGATGTGACGGCGCTAAAGGCGGGCTTCAAAAACCTCGAACGACACATTCGTAACCTTGGCAAGTTTGGCGTGCCGGTTGTGGTGGCGATTAACCGCTACACGGCTGACAGCGATGACGAAGTCGCAGCGGTCCTCGAGTTTTGCGATCGTTTCGGTGTCAGGGCGATCAGTTGCACGCACTGGACGGATGGCGGCGAGGGCGCGGTCGAACTGGCGGAATGTGTTGCCGAGCTTTGCGATAGCAATGCAGCCCAGTTTCGTACGCTGTACGGCGATGATATGTCGCTGTGGGAAAAGACGGCGACAATTGCCAAAGAGATTTACGGAGCGGAGGACATCATCGCCGACAAGAAAGTGCGTGCGCAGTTTGCACAATACGAACGCGATGGCTACGGCAGCTACCCGATATGTATGGCCAAAACCCAGTACAGTTTTTCCACGGATCCCAACTTGCTGGGTGCCCCGTCAGGTCATCACGTGCCCATCCGGGAAATACGTCTGGCCGCGGGTGCGGAGTTTGTCGTCGTCGTTTGCGGCGCGATCATGACGATGCCCGGATTGCCACGCGTGCCGGCGGCCAATGCGATTCGCGTCAACGACGCGGGTCGTATCGAAGGGCTGTTCTGAATCCAGGGGTTCGCCTCGACCAGGCGATGGCTGTCTGCGGCGGTCAGATCGCAGCCATAGACCGTCTTTAGCTGCACAATGACCTTGCGTGTGTCGGCGGAAAACGGGGCCTTGCCCTCGAATGCGTGCAAGTATGTAACAATAAGTGTGCAAGACCTGAAATCACTATAAAGTCAGTGGTATGCCGTCGAAAGAAGATCTCTTCAAGGGATTCACGATCGGAGATTGGGAGGTTCTGCCCGCCCGGGGAGTGCTGCGCCAGGCTGACGTTGAAATTCACCCGGAACCCAAAGTTTTTGACGTGCTGCTGACGTTGGCGCAGCGCGACGGCGATCTCGTGACGCGTGACGACCTCGTCGATGAAGTCTGGGGCGGCAGGCCGACCAGTGATGAGCCGGTCAATCGCTGCCTGTCGCAGCTCCGTGGTCATTTGCAGGATCGGCGGCGGCCGCATCGCTACATTGAGACGCTGCAGCGCCGCGGTTATCGACTGATGCAACCGGTCGAATTGCATGCGCAGCAGGCGATGTTGGTCGAACCGGCGAGCAGTACCGGGCTCCGCCGGTGGAAAATCGTCGCGGCCGTTTTGGCGCTGGGATTCCTGGGAACCGTCGTCCTGAGCATGCGAGAGCCGCTGGTCGATCCGGCAGTAAAGTCGGTTGCTCTTTTGCCGATCGAGAATCTGAGTGGTGATCCAGCGAACGCGTACATAGTAGAAGGTATCAAGAATGTACTCGCGAGCCGACTGTCCGAAATACCCGATTTGCAGATCAAGAACACCCGCGTCAATTATGCGTTGGAGCCCTCGGAAATCGCGCGCCGGCTCAATGTCGATTCAGTCTTGTCCGGCGCTGTCCAATTAGAGGCTGAAACTCTCAAGGTGACCTACCTGATTTCCCGGGGCGCGGACAATGTGACCATTGGTTCTGGCGAGGTTAATGGTGATCTCGACCGCATCTTCTCCCTGCAACAGCGCCTGGCAACCGCTGTGCACCATGATCTTGTCGGCGGTTCCGCGCCGCAACTGCTGACTGAGTACACCCCCGATTCCGGCGCTTACAACAGCTACCTGCGCGGTATGTACGGGCGCGGCCTGTATGAATTTGAGCACCGCGGGGAGGGCGATAGTCTTGAAAATGCGATCGCCTATTTCCAGGAGTCGATACGTCGCGACGGGTCTTTCGGTCCGGCCTACCTTTCATTGGCCACGGCGTACGCACTGTTACCTCGGTATCGAAACGCACCGGTGGCGGAAACAAATCGCCTGGCAATCGAAACGGTTGAAAGGGGCGTCGCTCAGGATGAGAGCATCCGTGACGCGGCCGGGGCTATCTATGGCGCCGTCTACCAGCAGCAAAAACGCTGGGCACAGTCGGAAGCGGCTTACCGGCAGGCAATTTCAGCGCGGGTGGTCGATTCCAACGCGTTTAACTGGTACTCGCGCATGCTGGCAAGCGTCGGACGCCTCGATGACGCACTGACGCAGGCACTCGCGGCCGTCGCGATCGATCCGGACAATGCAATCAATAACAGTCGGGTTGCGATCGTGTATACCTGGCTCGGCATGTCGGACGAAGCGTACGAGTACTTCAGGCGTTCCCGGGATCTGGGTGCCGCGGGCACCACGCACCTGCTGGCCTATGCGTTGCTGCTGGCGCGGGACAAGCGATTTACTGAAGCGCGCGACATCGCCATAGCGGCGACGAAATCCGGGGGGAGCTACGATGCGTGGATTGACCCTGTGTTTGCCGCGTTTGCAGATCCGTCAAAAGAGGATGTGGCATTGCGAGCGCTTGATGTTGCGTCACAGGATGGCACGGTCACTCCGACCGTCGAATTCGTTGCCCGCGCGCGGTTCGGCGACGTCGATGGTGCAATGCTGATTGCGCGCCGGCTTGAAGGCATTGGCGAGCTGTTCGAGATGGACCTGTTGTATATCCCGGAGATACAACCGTTGCGCGACCACGCGGACTTCATGCCGCTGCTGGAAATGCTGGGTGTTGTTGAGTACTGGCAGCAGGCAAACTGCCGCTGGGATGGTCATAAAGCAAGCTGCGACAACGACTAGTCGTCGGTCACTTTGCCGCGGGTTTTCTTGATGGCGCCGCGCCGCGTCTTCTCATTCAGGCGTTTTTGCTTGGCTTTTCTGCCGGGCCGCGTCGGAACGCGTTTCTTCGGTTCGTGCAGGGCAGCTTCGATAAACTCTGCGAGGCGCTCCAGCGCCGCCTGGCGGTTACGCTCCTGGCTGCGATATTGCTGTGACTTGATGATCAATACGCCGTCGGCAGTAATACGCTGATCGCGGCCTGCCAGCAGCTTGTCGCGCAGTCGCTCTGGCAGGGCGTCACTGTTGCGAATGTCGAAACGCAGGTGAATCGCGGTCGCAACCTTGTTGACGTTCTGCCCGCCGGCGCCTTGTGCGCGGACCGCCGTCATTTCAATCTCGGACAAGGGCACACTGATGCGTCCGCCAATTTCAAGATTGTCCAAGGTGTCTCCCTGCTGCCGCGCCAGATAGACAACACCAGGTGCCGGCAAACGTGTAAAAATGCAGTCCTCATGATCCGGATCGGCACGCCGAATGCAAGTTCGTTTTGACACGCACATCAATACTTGATTGATGTCTGTTGGTGCTTTCGGGCTGCTCGCCAAGGTGTGACATGATGCGCGAAAATCGTCTTTACCATCCAAACCTCTATCGTTTCGATAGCGCGCAGCCTAGTTACTGGGAAGCGACGGCTCCGAAAAGTTCGCTGGTGGCCACACCGCTTGTCGATACGCACTCCTGCGATGTTGCCATCATCGGCGGCGGTTACACCGGACTTTCCGCAGCGCTGCACCTCGCGCGCGACTACGATATTGATGTCCGCGTGCTCGAAGCAGGTCATCTCGGTTGGGGTGCATCGGGTCGCAACGGTGGTTTCTGTGGAATCGGTGCGACCGGCCTGGCGCTGCAGGATTTCATCAGGCGCCACGGGGAAGAGGATGCCAGGGATTTTTATCAGTCGCAGTTTCAGGCTGTCGAGTTTGTCCGAACATTGGCGACTGACGAACAGCTCGACATTGACGTTTGCGGTGATGCGGAACTGGACGTTGCGCATACGCCAAAGGCATTCAAGCGCCTGCAGGCTGACCGTGAACTATTGACGGGAACGTTGGGTATCGACGCCCGGATAATCGGACCAGACGAGTTTCGGGAACGATATTTCGACTCGTCTGAGCAGTTTGGCGCGTTACTCACACGACCCACGTTTGGCTTGCATCCATTGCGTTATTGCCGCGGCCTGGCCAGTGCAGCGGCGCGGCGCGGCGCGGTGCTGCATGAACGCAGCGAAGTGCTCGAGTGGACGACAGACGATCAGGGCAGGCATCGGCTGCGTACTGCCGGCGGGACATTGGTGGCAAACAAGGTAATTTTTGCCACGAATGGTTTCATGCCGGAAAAGCTGCGACCGGAGTTTTATGCACGGTCACTGCCGGTCGTCAGTGCGATCGTGGTGACACGGCCGTTGACCAGCGACGAACTTAAGCTGCAACGTTGGAGCTGCATCCAGCCGGCGATTAATTCAAGGCGCGTGCTTAACTATTTCCGCATGCTGCCTGACAATCGATTCCTGTTTGGCGGGCGCGGGCATACGGTTGGCGATCCGGACGGCGAGCGGCAAAATTACGTGGAGCTGATCGCTACAATGCAGCGTCTGTGGCCAGGCTGGACGAATGTCGACGTTGACTACCGCTGGCACGGGTTGATCTGCTTTAACAGCACTCTTTGTCCGTCCTTGGGACAGCTGGAGGACGATGCGAGCGTGTTTTTCGGTTTTGGCTACCACGGTAACGGCGTCAGCACGGCCACCTGGGCGGGGCAACAGCTGGCGAACTGGATCGGCAACGGTCGGGCGCCAAAATTACCGGCAGTCGTCAAGGGTCTCAGCGGCCGATTTCCGATGGCGCCGCTGCGCCTGAAATATCTGCGACTCAGTATGGCCATCTCGTCATGGCTGGACCGCAGCGGCTAAGAAACTGCC
>JBATID010000134.1:0-9033 GCA_049667545.1 Woeseiaceae bacterium | reverse complement strand
CTGTACAGCGGCTTCGTAGAACTCGATAATACGGCGGATGACATCGCGGTGCGCACGCTGCGTGACCCTGGGGAGTGGCCGTTGACCGTCGTCGTTGCGATCACCGCCAGCGGCCCAAAGTCGGTCGGATCAACCAGGGCCATGGAGCTGAGTCGGCAAACATCGCCTTTTTATTCCAGCTGGATCGAGCAGCAGCCGCAGGACCTTGGCGTGGCCCGCGAGGCGATCACGCAACGTGACTTCGCGAAACTCGCGGCCGTGTCCGAACACAACTGCCTGAAAATGCATTCGATCATGTGGGCCTCGCGGCCACCGATCGTGTACTGGAACTCGGCGACTATGGACTGCCTGCAGACCATCAGGGATCTTCAGGCACACGGGGTTGGCGTGTTCTTTACGATGGATGCCGGACCGCAGGTAAAAGCCGTTTGCCTGCCCGAATACGCGCAGCAGGTCCGGGCCGCACTTGGCGCCACGGACGGTGTCATCGAGCTGATGGAGTCCGGGCTCGGGGACGCGGCGCGGCTGGTTGACCTGGCTTGAGTACGGTCGTCGCCAGTGCGCCGGGGAAAGCAGTGCTTTGCGGCGAGTATGCCGTGCTGGATGGAGCGCCCGCGGTGTGCATGGCGCTGAACAGGCGCGCGCGCGTCACGGTGTCTCCCTGCGCGGGTGACTGGATGCGGGTCTCGGCGCCGGGATACACGGCCGTCGAAGGTTTGCTGCGTGTTACAGGCGGAGATATTGAATGGACGCAGGGCGCGTCTGAATTCACACTGGTCGACGCCGCATTGCGAACCCCCGGTGCGCTCCCCGAGCGCGTCGTGTCCATCGAACTCGATAGCGATGCGTTCCGGGATCGGGCATCCAACGAGAAAATCGGTATCGGCAGCAGCGCCGCATTAACGGTGGCTTTGCTGGCGGCGCTGCGCGGCACAGAGGACGTATTCGTCGATGCCCGCGACGCGCACCGGCAGTTACAGCAGGGTGCCGGCAGCGGCGTCGATATTGCGACCTCCGTGCACGGCGGATTGCTCGAGTATCGAATGGCGGCGGCAGAGGTGACTGCACTGCAATGGCCGGCGGGACTGAAATACCGGCTCGTATGGTCAGGGATCGCGGCGAATACACGCACAAAACTGGCGCAGCTCGACAGTACCGCCGAATCTGGAGCTCGCACCGATCTGCGACAGGCGGCCATCGCAATGGCGAAAGCCTGGAGCTCGGCGACACGCGTGCTCAGTGAGTACCCTGCGTATATCGAGTCTCTGCGACGATTCAGTGTTGACCACGGTCTCGGCATATTCGATGCTGGCCACGATGAACTATGCAGAGAGGCTGCCGCCGCCGACCTCGTGTATAAACCGTGCGGCGCTGGCGGCGGCGATGTCGGCATCCTGCTCGGCCGGTCCGACGAGCAGCTGGACGACTTTATGGTTGGCAGGCAGCAAACGCTGCGCTGTGAGCTCGACCCGGTTGGCGTAAAGCTGGAGCAGCGTTGAAAGACTCACGACTGGCAGGTCTTTACAAACTACCCATTGCCGAGCGTATCCGTGCGCTGCAGCGGCAGGGCTGGTTGTCGGCTACGGATGCCGAGCGCCTCACGAGCGGTCGCCAGGTGCTGTCCCCTGTAGCTGCCGACAAGATCACCGAAAACGTTGTCGGTGTGTTCGGGCTGCCGTTCAGCATCGCACCGAATTTCCTGATCAATGGCGAGGATCGCATGGTGCCGCTCGTGGTCGAGGAGCCGTCGATCGTTGCGGCCCTCAGCGGCGCGGCGCGCCTTGCTCGCAAGACCGGCGGCTTCACAGCGCGTTGCGAAGAGTCCTTGCTGGCCGGGCAGATTCACGTAACCGGTACCCCTGATCCGGCAGCGTCAGTCGAGTCCCTGCGAGCAGCGAAAGACGCAATTCTTGAACAAGCTAATGCAGTTCATCCGCGCCTGGTGAAGCGTGGCGGCGGGGCACGCGATATGGAAGTTCGCCTTCTCGCGTTGCCTGACGGGGCGCCGCTGATCGCCGTGCACCTGCTGGTCGACACGGTCGATGCGATGGGTGCCAACCTGGTCAATACACTCTGCGAGGCCGTTGCGCCGCGCGTTGCCGATGTGTGCAAGGGTAGAGCCGTATTGCGCATACTTTCCAACCTGGCAGACCGCTCGATCGTTACCGCCACGGCACGTTTCGCCGTCGAAGACCTGGGCAACGATGAGTTCTCCGGCGCACAGGTTCGTGACGCGATTGTCCTTGCGAATGACATCGCATTCGTTGATGCGCATCGTGCGACGACGCACAACAAGGGCGTGATGAATGGCGTTGACGCACTGGCGATCGCAACCGGCAATGACTGGCGGGCCATCGAGGCAGGTGCTCACGCCTACGCGGCACGTGACGGACAGTACCGGCCGCTGACACGCTGGCAGGCCAGTGCGACCGGTGACCTGGTGGGTGAGATCGTAATACCGCTGAAAGTCGGTACGGTTGGCGGCACGCTTGACGCGAACCCGGCGGCATCGCTCGGGCTGGCGGTAACCGGCACGACATCGGCCAGGGACCTGGCGCTGCTGATGGCGGCCGTGGGCCTGGCGCAGAATTTCGCTGCGCTGCGGGCCCTGGTCAGTAGCGGTATTCAAGAGGGCCATATGAAGCTGCACGCACGCAGCGTCGCTGCCGCGGCCGGCGCACCGGAGGCTGATTTTGCAGCGGTGGTCGCGCGGTTGATTGACAGCGGCGAGGTCAAGAGCTGGAAAGCCAAAGAGATACTCGGGCAGCTGCGCGCGACAAAAGTCGGTCCGGAAGTGCCGATGGGCAGGGCAGCGGGCAAAGTCATTCTGTTCGGTGAGCATGCAGCGGTTTACGGTCGTCATGCGCTGGCCGTCCCCCTTGTCGATGCGGTTAGTGCCAGCGTGCAATCATCGAGTGGCGGTACGTCCCTGGCAATCCCGGCGTGGGGCGTCGAGCGCGACCTCGATCACGACAACGCGACCGGCATCGACGCTGCAATAGGCCTGATCCTGAAGCGACTGCAGCAGCCGCTTCGCAACTACGCCATCCACGTGAACTCCGCACTGCCGCCGGGAATGGGGCTTGGCGCGTCCGCCGCCCTCGCCGTCGCCGTGACGCGGGCGTTTTGCAAATACCTCGATATCGATATCAATGATGAGCGCGTGAACGAGATTGCATTCGACTGTGAAAAGCTCGCACACGGCACGCCCTCAGGTGTCGATAACACGATTTCAACCTATGCAAAACCGATGTTGTTTCGCAATGAAGGTTCGCTGCAGACCCAATGGCTGACGCTGCCAGAGATGCCGCCGCTGCTGATTGCGAGCAGTCACGAGACGGGCCTGACCAGCGAGCAGGTGGCCGGCGTAAGGCGACGTTACGGGCAGTCGCCTGCGCGGTATGGCGCGATCTTTGACGAGATTGATGGCTTAAGCCTGGCGGGTGCCGAATTGCTGCAGGCTCGTAATTATGATGAGCTGGGATTACTGATGAACATCTGCCATGGATTGCTGAATGCGATCGAAGTATCAACGCCGCAACTGGAACATATTGTTGCGCTTGCCAGGCAGGCCGGTGCCGCCGGCGCGAAACTCACTGGCGGCGGCGGCGGTGGCTCGGTCGTGGCGTTGTGCCCGGTTAATTTGGAGCGCGTTCAGGACGCGCTGCAGCAGGCCGGCTACCGGGTCATGGTGCTGAAGCAGTGAGCGCGCATCACAGAATCGTGTCCTCCGAGGGCGAAGAGCTGATCCTGGTCGATCGCGAGGACAACGAGATCGGCTTTCTTTCCAAAGGCGAGTGTCACAACGGGGCCGGCGTGCTGCACCGGGCATTTTCGTTGTTCCTGTTTAATGATGCGGGCGAACTGCTGCTGCAACAGCGCAGCAGCAACAAGCGCCTGTGGCCTGACTACTGGTCGAACAGCTGCTGCAGCCATCCGCGGCGCGGCGAAAGCCTGCAAATCGCGACTCAGCGCCGCTTGCGTGACGAGCTGAATTTTGCAACGTCCCTGGAGCACGTCTATCACTTTTGCTACACGGCAAACTTCGGCGCTGCTGGCGCCGAAAACGAGTTATGCCATGTCTATCTCGGGTGCGCGCCCGGGGAGGTGCAAGCGAACGACAGTGAGATTGCCAGCCTCAGGTTCATGGCTCCCGCGGACTTCGAGGCTGAGCTGGCGCGCTACCCGGAGCGCTTTACGCCCTGGTGCAAGCAGGAATGGAATGAGTTGCGAGAGCGTTATCGTGCGCGGCTGGCGCGCTACTGCGACATCAGTTAAGCAATATATTTGTAGTACTCGATGCCCATGTCGCTGAAATGGCGGTCTTCGACGCTGCCAACGCGATCGATAACAAATTCGTTGTTTGGCAGGTAATCGATACCCGCAACGCGCCGCCCGTCGTGTAGCGCTTCGTATTGCTCCTGACTGAGGTCCACAGTCAGTTGCATCGCGGCGTTGAACCGGATCTTCGCGGTAGCCTCGCGCCAGCCGTCCGCCATGAAGAACGGTATAACTTCAGCGGCATCACCACTGCCGTAACCCAGCGTGAGTACCTCTTCACCGGCGCGCAGCGAGTTTTCTTCGAGCGCCTGTTCGAATCCTGCCGCCATCCATGCGGGCAGGGCTGCCGTATAAAGGTTGCCCAGATCGAGCATCATGTCGCTGCCCAGCGCCATCTTGTCGAGAATCTCTTTGCGGTAGTGCCGCGACGCACGGAATGCGCGCAATACAGCCATGGTGAGAGGATAGGCTTCGAACTGGTGCGTCTCCGGGCCTGCCAGTGCCGCGACCGCCGGCTTACTGAGCATCTCTGTGCGCACGGCCGTGACATCGACACCGGCTTCATAACAGTATGAAGCGAGCTCGGCTCGGTCCTCGGCATTGCCCTCTCCCAGCGCAAACAGGTACGAGACCGCCCATCCGGTCTCCGGCATACGGCGATACGGGCGGTGCATGAAGACGGTCCGGAGCGATCTCAGGTAGTCGCTGGCCCTCAGGCCGCGCTTGACGTACATGTCGTGCAATGCATGCAAGGTCTCATCGATGTAGCACGTGGTCGAGTACTTGCCGTTGAAAACCGGGAAGTCCTGCACCTGGTGTGACTCTGAGCGGTCCTGGCCGCAAAAACGCAGCATCGGCTTGCGAAAATCCATGATGCGATAGTCGGATGCGGACCCCGACCCAATCAGGTCGACAATTGCGAGCTGCGGGTCTTCCTCGAGGAGCATCGCCACTGCGCCGGCACCCTGGGTCGGCTCGCCCGAGCTGCCGCGCGCATATTCCGCGATGTCGGCACAGACGACAATCGCCTGGCTGCCGGCGCCGTCCAGGGCGAGATGGCGGATCGCACCTTTCATGCCATAAACACCGCCAAGGCAGGCATGCTTGAACTCCGGTACCTCGCAGCTGCGCGATATGGGCGGCTTGCCACGGGCGATCAGCGCCTCGTCGACCATCCCCTTCACAACAATGGCGCCGGCGGAGTTATCCGTGCTCGATTCGGTGCCCAGCCCGAGGAACTTCACGCGTTGCGGGTCGACGTCATATTGTTCAATCAGGCGCAGGACGGCGGTAGCCGCCATCGTGTATACGCTGTGATTGGGGCCGCGAACCCGGAAACTGCGCCCGACAACCTCACGGATCTTGGGCCACTGGTTATCCGTCCACGCACACCAGTCCTCAAGCCATACGCGGTACGGCGGGAGGTAGGCGGCGAGTCCGCTGATGCCTATCGATTTTTGAGATGAATGCTTTTTCATGGCTGCAGTCTGGTTAGCCCGGCGATTTTAGTGTGCCAGGCCTTGCCACTCAACTACTTATTGCACGATAACGGTGATCGGGGCCGACGCGACCGGCGGATTGACGGTCTGATTTCATGGCTGGGCACCCCCGGAGCCGGTGGAGACGGCAAGCAATGCGAACGTGATTGCGCCGAACATCGTAAGCGATACGCCCAACCAATAAGCAACCATGAGCGCGAGGTACTTGATTATCGTGAAAATTCGCCGCTGAGCATAAACGCGGCGCATCGCCATGTACAGGTACACCGGTATGTAGAGAGCGGCCGCGACAATAACCAGCATCGATGCGCCGTCCGGCGCGCCAAGCAGACCCATCGTGCGCGAGAACAGTATCTGCAGCGTCAGGATCAGGAAGAAAAATGCGTGGAAGTGCACGATGAACAGCAAATGCTCTACAAAATAACGGCGCGATAGCGGGTAGAGAATCTTCAATACCAGCGCCATCAGTGGCATCAGCACAATCAGCGCCACCGGTATGTTGTCGATCAAGAGGTCGAGAAAGGTGGCGCCGTTATCAGCCAGGACGCGGTTGCAAACGACTTCGAGCCGGTCCGGCGTAAGCCGTCGTTTGAACCAGTCCGGCCAGTCTGCAATGCTGTCGCTATCGATATCACACTGTGCTTCCGTGTCCGTCGCATCCAGTCGGAAGGTCTTGTGATCGTCGTCGCGCGCGGCGCTGTGCTCTGTGCCGGCTTCGTCGAGCTGCTCGGCGGGAACAGCGTCATCAAGCGTGACGCCGCCGCGCCCGAGTTCGTCAAGAATTTCCTGTTTCGCCTGCTCAACCGCCAAATTCCTGGCGGCTTCCTCTTCCGGTGTGGGCGGTGGCTCCGGTTCGAACAGCAGGCCGAGATCGTCACGCGGATCAAAAAACGCAACGACGAAGAAAATCACACTTAGCACCAAATACATGCGGAACGGTGGCATGTAGCGTGCGCGACGGCCCAAAAGGTAGTCGCGAGTCAATTGCCCGGGACGAATCAGCAGCGGTCGCAGGGTGCGCCACAGGCGCGAATCCAGCTCAAAAAGATCGCCGAAAGCTTCTGCCAGGAGTTGCCAGATACTGATCAGTCGACTGAGAGATCGCTGACCGCAGGTGCCGCAATACTGCCCACCGAGTCGCGCCCCGCAATTCAGGCAGTTCGGGTTGTCGATCGCGCTGGCGTCGCGACCGTCGTCCTCGCGCAGCGCACGTCCGTGCACACTGACCAGCTCACCAAAAGCATCGGCCAGACCGATCTCTATATCGGCCAGATAAGTATCCAGCAGCTCGTCCAGCGCGCTGTTATCGCTGCAGCCGAGCTGCAGGATGGTGCAGGCAACATCGTCCTGGCCGGAGCTTACCTGCCAGTGGTGTGCGGAGGTAATGCCATCGTGCTGCAGGGATGCCGCAACCCATTGTTCGAGCCACGCCTGAAACTCGGCGTCGACCTCGTGATTGACGAAGAACGTCGACTCATGAACTGGTCCGGCGCGCTCAGTCATCCGACCGAATCAGCTTTTCTTCGTGCTCTTGCTTGCGCTTCGCTTGGCCGCGGCCGGTTTCTTTTTGGCCGCACGTTTGGCCGGTTTCCCGGCTGCTTTCTTGCCTGCCGGTGCGGTGTCACGCGGCACGCGCGCAAGCTCATCGGAGGAGAAATCGTCGACATCGAGCAGTGCGAGCACCTTCTCATGGTAATTGCGCAAGGTTCGCGATTCCGCTTTGCTGATGACCTGAGCCTTTTCTCCCTCCTCGATTTGAGACCCCAGGTAGCCCGACTGGATAAGGCCCTCCTTGCGAGCCTGGCGCAGCCGCTTTTCAAGTGGTGCCACCTCGCCCGTCAGTTCGAGTGCCTCCTGCAGCAGGCCCAATGGATTGCCGGGCTCCAGCGTTGTGTAAGCCAGCGTGCTCAAACGCTCGCGCGCCTCACCTGGCGTTGTGACGAGGTCGACGACTTTCGCCGCAATCTCATCCGACGGAGCTGAGTAGGTGCGGCCACGCGGGAAAATCAAGACTCGTAGCAATGTTGCTATCCAGCGGTTCGGGAAGTTGCGCAAAAAGGCGTGCAGTGATTCCTGTGCCTGGTACATCAGCGTGCGCACCGACCATTCGACCAGCGGCAGATCCGTTGCGCGACGACCCTGGTTTTCGAAGTGTTTTAGCACCGCGGAGGCAAGATACATCGAACTCAGCACATCGCCCAGACGCGCTGACAGCAGTTCGCGTTTCTTCAACGCGCCACCCAGGGTCAGCATCGCGAAGTCCGACGCCAGCGCGAACGCCGCGCTGTAGCGGTTGATGTTCTGATAGTAGCGACGCGTCGGCGTATTCAACGGCACCTCGCTGAACTTCGCGTGCGTCAAAGCCAGGAAGAATGACCGCGCCATGTTGCTGATTGCATAGCCGATATGCCCAAACAGCGCATCGTCGAACTCAATCAGGCC
The DNA here is from genome assembly GCA_049667545.1 of Woeseiaceae bacterium. Classification (GTDB taxonomy): domain Bacteria; phylum Pseudomonadota; class Gammaproteobacteria; order Steroidobacterales; family Woeseiaceae; genus UBA1847. The sequence continues at coordinate 811 of JBATID010000134.1, read as the reverse complement.
GCGATCCTCGTCGGCGTCACCGGCAGCATGCAGCTCGCGCAGCACGAACGGGTGGCAGCGAATCGCGCCCTGGCCGTAGATGATCAGGCTGCGGGTCAAAATGTTCGCGCCCTCGACCGTGATGGCAATCGGTGTTGCCATGTAGGGACGGCCAAGATAGTTATTTGGACCCATCATGACCGCCTTGCCACCGTGCACGTCCATGGCATCGTTTGCCACCTTGCGGCCCAGTTCGGTGCAGTGGTACTTGAGAATGGCCGAGGGCACCGCGGGTTTCTCACCCTGGTCGATGGCACCGGCAGTAACCGCCACCGCAGCATTCATGATGTAGGTATGCCCGGCGATACGCGTCAATGCTTCGCCAACACCCTCGAAATTGGCGATCGAGGTATTGAATTGCTTGCGAATAACCGCGTAGGCACCGGTAGCGTAACTCGCGGCCTGGCCACCGCCCGACGCCGTTGACGGCAGCGTGATAGCGCGACCGACGGACAGCAACTCGACGAGCATCTTCCAGCCTTTGCCCGCCATTTCCGGGCCGCCGATGATGAAGTCAAGCGGCACGAACACGTCTTTGCCGGAGGTTGGGCCGTTCTGGAATGCAACCGACAGAGGATTATGCCGTCGACCAGACTCGACGCCGGGAATGTCCGTCGGAATTAACGCGGCCGTGATGCCGTAATCCTCGGTGTCGCCGATCAGGTGATCCGGGTCGTACAGCTTGAACGCCAGTCCCAGCACCGTCGCGAGTGGCGCAAGCGTGATATAGCGCGTGTCCCAGGTCAGCCGGATGCCGGTGATAGTCTTACCG
>JBATID010000133.1:0-1968 GCA_049667545.1 Woeseiaceae bacterium | reverse complement strand
GCCTGAAATAGCCGACGACGAATAAGCTGATCCCCTGATTGGCCGGCCCGTCCCCGGCGCTTTCGAAGTTGGGAACACACTCAAGAATCTCCCTTGATGCAATGAGCGGCGACCGCGGCGCCGACGTTGTCGTGCGCGCGGCTGCCGCGACGTTGCAGAAATACGCCAATATCGAGCTCCTTCTGGTTGGCGACGAAACCGAGCTGCAGTCGCTCGTTACAAGTATCGTTGGCAGTGACCCACGCCTTACGATCAGGCATGCGAGCGAAGTTGTCGCGATGTCGGAGCCGCCGGCGGATGCGCTGCGCAAGAAAAAAGACTCCTCGATGCGCGTCGCTCTGAACCTGGTCAAGTCGGGCGATGCGGATGCCTGCGTCAGCGCCGGCAACACCGGTGCGCTCATGGCGACGGCGCGCTTTGTGCTCAAGATGCTGCCCGGCATCGATCGTCCTGCCATCATCGCCGAGTTACCTGCAATCGGCGGTTCATTGCATATGCTCGACCTCGGTGCCAACACCGAGTGTAGTGCCGAGCACCTGTTTCAGTACGCACTGATGGGCTCGATCGTTGCTGCGGATATTACGGCCATCGAAGCGCCGCGCGTCGCGCTCCTGAATATCGGCGCCGAAGACATCAAGGGAAATGATACGGTCAAGGCGGCGGCGGCCGCTCTCGGTGCGAGCACGCTTAACTACGTCGGTTTTATCGAAGGTAATGAGCTGTTCTCCGGTAAAGCTGACGTTGTGGTGACGGACGGATTCACGGGCAATGTCGCGCTGAAGACCATGGAAGGGACGGTTGGACTTTGTCGGTATTACATGCGGCGTGCTTTTACACGCGGCTGGCTGGCGAAGCTGCAGGCGCTGCTTGCAAAGCAGGTACTCAAGAGCCTGGCAACGGAAATGGACTCGCGTAACTACAACGGAGCGACTCTTGTCGGCCTAAATGCTATTGTAATCAAGAGCCACGGCAGCGCCGATGCATACGCGTTCCAGCACGCGATCGATACCGCAGTCGTTGAAGTCCGCAACCAGGTGCCAACACAGATTCGGCAGCTGCTGCAAAAGGAAACGGCATGACGTATTCGCGCATCGTTGGAACGGGCCGCTACCTGCCGGAACGTATCATGACGAACTTCGATCTGGAGAAGATCGTCGATACGACTGACGAGTGGATTCGGACGCGCACCGGCGTAGAACGGCGCCACGTTGTCGCCGAGGATCAGACGACGTCTGATATGTGCGTCGAAGCGGCGAAGATCGCGATCGAAGATGCCGGCGTCAATGTCGCCGATATCGACCTGGTGATCACGGGCACAACGACACCTGATCTCATATTCCCGAATATTTCGACGTTGATCCAGCACCGGTTGGGCATACCTGCATGCGCGGCGTTTAGCCTCGAAGCGGCGTGCACCGGGTTTATTTATGCTTTGACGATGGCTGACAAGTTCATCCGCCTCGGCGACGCTAAATGTGCGTTGGTCATCGGGGCAGAATGCATAACGAAGCTGATGGACTGGAAAGACCGCAATACCTGCGTTTTGTTTGGCGACGGTGCGGGCGCAGTCATCGTCAAGCCGTCGGAAGAACCAGGCTTGATTTCGACGCACCTCTGCGCTGATGGTCAATACAAAGACCTGTTGTTCTACCCGGTAGGCGTCTCAAAAGATCTTGCGACGGCGGGAACTGACGGGGCCGCAATTAACATGATTGGCAGCGAGGTCTTTAAGGTCGCGGTCAAGACGCTCGGTGGCATTGCCACCGAGACGCTGCAAAAAGCCGGCATTGAGCAAAGCGAGCTTGACTGGCTGATTCCGCACCAGGCCAACATTCGCATTATTCAGGCCACGGCCAAGCGCCTGGGGCTCCCCATGGAAAAAGTTATCCTGACGGTGCAGGATCATGGCAACACCTCAGCGGCATCGGTGCCGATGGCGCTGGATGTCGGGATCCGTGACGGTCGTGT
>JBATID010000132.1:0-2666 GCA_049667545.1 Woeseiaceae bacterium | reverse complement strand
TGGGCGCAATCAACGTCATCGTGACAATTATCAACATGCGCGCGCCGGACATGACGCTCCTGAAGATGACGATGTTCGTCTGGACCTGGTTGATCACGGCTTACCTGCTGATCGCCGTGATGCCGGTGCTTGCTGGTGCGGTTACCATGTTGCTAACCGACCAGTTCTTCGGCACCAGCTTCTTTTTGGCGGCCGGCGGCGGTGACCCGGTCATGTTCCAGCACATCTTCTGGTTCTTCGGGCATCCCGAGGTTTACATCATGATTCTGCCGGCGTTTGGTGTCGTGTCCGAGATCATTCCGACGTTTTCCAGAAAACCGCTGTTCGGCCACGACTCCATGGTATATGCGGCCTCGTCTATTGCCTTTCTGTCGTTCATCGTCTGGGCGCATCACATGTTCACGGTCGGCATGCCGCTCACCGGGCAGCTCTTCTTCATGTTTGCCACCATGCTGATCGCGGTGCCCACCGGCGTAAAAGTATTCAACTGGGTTGCAACGATGTGGCGCGGCTCGATGACCTTCGAGACGCCGATGCTGTTCTCACTGGCGTTCGTGTTCCTGTTTACGATCGGCGGTTTCTCGGGTGTGATGCTTGCGATCACGCCGGCTGACATCCAGTACCACGACACCTATTTCGTGGTCGCGCATTTTCACTACGTGCTGGTGCCCGGCTCGGTCTTCGCGATTATGGCCGCGGCGTACTACTGGCTGCCGAAGTGGACCGGCCACATGTACAACGAGACGCTGGGTAAGGTGCATTTCTGGACATCGACGATATTCGTTAACCTGACCTTCTTCCCCATGCACTTCTTAGGGCTGGCCGGCATGCCGCGCCGCATCCCCGATTACTCGACACAGTTTGCGGACTTCAATGCGATTGCCAGCATCGGCGCCATCGGTTTCGGACTGTCACAGCTGCTCTTTGTCGCGGTATTGCTGACAGCATGGAAAGGCAGCAAGGCCACAGATCGCGTCTGGGAAGGCTCGCATGGCCTGGAGTGGACCGTGCCTTCGCCGGCGCCTTACCACACCTGGGAAACACCGCCGCAGGCCCGTATCGCGAACGAGGCCTTCGATTGATCATGGACGACGCGACGCGCAAGAAAAATATTCGCCGCACCGCGCTGATCGTCGGCGCGATCGCGGTCGCGTTTTACGTGGGCTTCATCATGATGGGTGTGCTGCGGTCCTGAACGGACTGATAATTCTCGATGAGTGACTCCGACAACAACCTGCATAAAGAGAACTATTCGCTGCTGCGCCGCCTGCTGCTAATGGCGGTGGCTATGTTTGCGTTCGGCTTTGCGCTCGTGCCGCTGTACGACGTGTTCTGCGAAATCACCGGGTTCGGTGGGCGCACCAATGAGTCGGCCGCGATCGTCGAGGAGTCTCCGGACCTGAGCCGGCAAATCCGCGTCGAGTTCGTAACAACGACAAACTCGTACGCACCGTTCGAGTTCGGTGCGGACCTCGATAGCATGACCGTTAATCCCGGCAAGATGTACTTCGCGACCTTTACGGCGAAAAACCTGACGGGCGACAACAAGATTGCCCAGGCAGTGCCAAGCGTGTCGCCGGTCGCGGCTGCCGCGTATTTCAAGAAGATCGAGTGCTTCTGTTTTACCAGCCAGGAGTTCATGGCGAATGAAGAGCGGGCGATGCCACTCCAGTTCATTGTCGACCCTGACCTGCCCGACTATGTCGATACAATCTCGCTGCAATACACGTTTTTTGATACCGCGCCGCAAGCGGCCAATAACTCGCTTTAATCTGAGAGCCCGACCACCATGACGACACATACAGACGATCGTTACTACATCCCGCACGGCAGCCCCTGGCCGATTGTCGGCTCGCTTGGCCTGCTGCTCCTGATGACCGGCGTGTCCACCTGGCTGAACGGCGCGGATGCGGGCTTCTACATCATGCTGGCCGGATTCGCGGTCATCATCTTCATGATCACCGGATGGTTCGGCGCGGTCATCGGTGAAAGCCAGGGTGGCCTCTACAATGCGCAGGTCGACAAGTCATTTCGACAGGGAATGTTCTGGTTCATTTTTTCGGAAGTGATGTTCTTCGCCGCCTTCTTCGGTGCGCTTTTTTATGCCCGCAACATGTCGATTCCCTGGCTCGGCGGCTCCAGCAACAACTTCTTCACCAACCTGCTGCTGTGGGAAGGTTACGAAAGCACCTGGCCCACCAACGGCCCGGCCGGCCTTGGCGGCGACTACGAAGTGATGCCGGCGCTCGGTCTGCCGCTGATCAACACGGTCCTGCTGTTGAGCAGTAGCGTCACGGTAACCATCGCTCATCATGCCCTTCTGGCCGGAAAGCGCGCACAACTGGCGGTCTTTCTTGCAGCGACGTTCACGCTCGGATTTGTCTTCGTGTATCTGCAGGGGGTCGAATATGTGCACGCCTACCAGGACCTGAACCTTCAGCTTACATCCGGCATTTACGGTTCGACGTTCTTCATGCTGACCGGTTTTCACGGCATGCACGTAACCATCGGCGCCATCATGCTGACGGTCATGTTCTTCCGTGTGCTGAAAGGACATTTTACGCCGCAGCATCATTTTGCTTTCGAGGCCGTTGCCTGGTACTGGCACTTCGTTGACGTGGTCTGGATCGGCCTGTACGTATTCGTCTACTGGATGTAGCGAGCAA
>JBATID010000131.1:0-1542 GCA_049667545.1 Woeseiaceae bacterium | reverse complement strand
ACCGATGACCCCACCGACAATTCCGCCGCTGAGCAGGTTAAAGTCGGCGCTGTTAAACACCACACCCAGAATCGCGCCGATGATCAGGCCGATTACGGTACCCGTTATGATCTTGTTCTTACTCATTGATCTGCCCCGTTTCTCGTTCTTGTTTTAAACCCCATAAGGCCGCAATTAAGACTGGCAAGTGCCGGACGCAATACAACGCTGCCGACCAGAAATGTCTGTAACTTATTGTTTTTCAGCGCGAACACGTCAATTATGTCGAATTCGAATCGAGCGCATTCGTGGTCTGGCGCCTGGAATTGTCGCCCGACCGGCGCATTTCGATTGGCTGGTTTCGCACGGAGGGTGCCCTTGGTTTCGGCGCCAATGTGCTATTCTCGGTCCCCCGGCGAACGCCGTCGCGCGCCGCCTGTTTACACCCTCCAAGCAACATGAAAATCGGGGTGCCGAGTGACAAAAAGCAAATCCGACAAAATCCGAAACATCGCGCTGGCAGGCCATGCCGGTGCGGGAAAAACCACCCTTGCAGAGGCGCTGCTGGCAAAGACAGGCAGCATTCCCGGCCCTGGAGCGGTGACCAAAGGCACAACGGTATGTGATTTCGAACCGCAGGAAATTCAGCTGCAGCACTCCGTCGATACGGCCCTGTGCAATTTCGAGCACGAGGGTACGCGGATCAATATCATTGATACACCGGGCTATCCTGATTTTCTCGGTCGTTCGATCAGTATCCTGCCGGCCGTCGAGACGGTCGCCATCGTTATCAATGCGCAGGCCGGCATCGAGATTTCCACACGCCGCATGATGCGCGTTGCCGCAGATCGAAAAATCTGCCGGATGATTATCATCAACAGAATCGATGAGCCCGAAACCGATCTGCACGGCCTCCTGCAGGAAATCCGCGACGTGTTTGGCAACGTTTGCCTGCCGCTCAACCTGCCGGCCGAGGGTGGCAAGAAGGTACTGGATTGTTTTTTCTCGCCTTCCTCAGCGTCAGCCGACTTCGAATCAGTCGCCAGCGCTCACACCGAAATCATAGATCAGGTCGTCGAGGTCGATGAAAAGCTGATGGAGCTCTACCTCGAACAGGGCGAGGACCTGAGCCCGGAGCAGCTGCACGCGCCGTTTGAAAAAGCCCTGCGTGAAGGACACCTGATCCCCGTCTGCTTCGTGTCGGCGGAGAAGGGGACAGGAATCAGTGAACTGCTGCATGTTTTTGCCAATCTGATGCCAGCGCCCAGCGAGGGCAACCCACCACTGTTTTTGTCAGGCGAAGGCGAAAGTGCCAGGTCGGTCACCATCCGGCCGGACGCAAACGCTCATGCCATTGCCCATGTTTTCAAGATCAGTATCGACCCCTATATCGGCAAGCTCGGCGTCATGCGCGTACACCAGGGTCGCATCACGCCGGGCAGTCAGTTGTTTATCGGCGACGCGCGCAAGCCATTCAAGGTCAACCATCTGTATCGGCTGCAGGGCAAGGAGCATAAGGAAATCGCTGAAGCTGTTCCGGGCGATATGTGCGCGGTGGCCAAG
>JBATID010000130.1:0-3392 GCA_049667545.1 Woeseiaceae bacterium | reverse complement strand
TATCAGCATTGCCGCGCATGAACTGATCCAGCATTTCGATTCTTTGCGCTCGGTCAAACTGCGTGTCGGCGCACTGCCGCAGCATCCGAACAATGTTCTCAAGTACTCGCTGACCTGGTCGACGGATGGCGTGATCAACGAGTACGGAAATTTGTGCACCAGCATCGTCAACGGTGTTGAAGTCGATGTGTTGCCCCTCGAAGGCCTCGAAAAAATCGAGATTGACGGTAAAAGCTATGAGGCGTTCAATACCTCCGGCGGATTGGGCTCGCTCGGTGAAACCTACGGCGACCGCGTCACCACGATGAATTACAAAACAATTCGTTATCCCGGCCATTGCGAACAAATTCGTTTGCTGATGAACGGCCTGCGGCTGAACGATGATCGCGCCACGCTCAAGCGTATTCTTGAGAACGCGATTCCCCAGACACTGCAGGATGTCGTGATCATTTATGCGGCCGTTACGGGCCACCAGGACGGCGAATTTCGCGAAGAAAACTACGTCAACAGAGTGTACCCGCAAGTCGTCGCCGGTCGCCTTTGGTCAGCCATTCAAATAACGACGGCCGCCGGAATCTGCAGCGTGCTGGACCTGGTTCTCTCTGCCCCCGGCAAGTATTCGGGCTTCGTTGCGCAGGAAGAGTTCCAGCTGTCCGATATCATTGACAATCGTTTCGGCCGCTTCTATGCGCATGGCGGCAATAACCAGACATCCGCTGAACTGGTTGCTCGTGGTAAGACCGGCCATCAGCGCGCCGACAAGAGGAAATAGGATCATGCATTCAATATTGAAAAAACTCGGCCTCACAGCAGTTAACGACGGCACCTGGTACGGCGCGCAATCCAGCGCCGATGACACTCAACCACTGATCGAATCGAGCAACCCGGCCAACGGCGAGTTGCTTGCGAGCGTCCGCGCCACGTCCGCGGCCGAATACGAAAAGGTCATCACGATGGCACGAGAGTCCTTCGTCGCCTGGCGCGCCCTGCCGGCCCCGGCGCGCGGCGAGGCTGTTCGCAGAATCGGCAACGGACTACGCCAGCACAAGGACGCGCTGGGCAGTCTCGTGGCATTGGAAAACGGCAAGATCAAAGCCGAGGGCGACGGTGAAGTTCAGGAAATGATCGACATTGCTGACTTCGCGGTCGGCCAGTCGCGCATGCTCTACGGCCGCACCATGCACTCGGAACGTCCGCAGCATCGCATGTACGAACAATGGCACCCACTGGGCGTGGTCGGCACCATCTCGGCATTCAACTTCCCGGTTGCCGTTTACGCCTGGAATGCCTGTATCGCAGCGGTTTGCGGCAACGTCAACATCTGGAAGCCATCGCACAGTACGGCACTGTGCGCTGTAGCTGTACAGAAGATCATCAACGAAGCGCTCGCAGACATGGATCTGCCGCCCGTGTTCTTCCTGGTCAATGGCGGGTCGGGCACGCATGAACTTGCCGAGCGCTTCGTTGACGACAAACGGGTCAACCTGATCTCGTTTACGGGATCGACATGGGTCGGCCGCGGCGTTGGCGAACGGCTGGCAAATCGTCTGGGCAAGTGCCTGCTCGAACTCGGCGGCAACAACGCCATCATCGTGGACGAATTTGCCAATCTCGATCTTGCCATTCCGTCGATTGTATTTGGTGCTGTCGGCACGGCCGGGCAACGCTGTACGTCGACTCGGCGCGTTATCGCGCACCGCTCACGCTTCGATGAAGTCAGGAACGCCCTGGTCAAAGCCTATGGCCAGGTTCGTATCGGCGATCCGCTCGACCCGGACACATTGATGGGCCCGTTGATCAACGATGCAGCGGTAAGAACCACTGAAGCGGCATGCGAAGCGGTGCGCGAGGCCGGCGGTGAAATCCTGTGCGGCGGCGAGCGCATCGACGGGCCTGGGCACTACATTACGCCGGCAATCGCAGTCGCTCAGAACGACTGGGAGATCGTACAGCACGAAACTTTCGGGCCGATCCTCTACCTGATTCCGTTCGATACGCTGGACGAGGCAATCGCCCTGCAGAACGGCGTCATGCAGGGGCTGTCCTCAGCCATCTTTACCGACAACCTGCAAAACGCCGAGTATTTCCTGTCGAACGGCGGGTCGGACTGCGGCATCGCGAACGTCAATATCGGTACCTCCGGTGCCGAAATCGGCGGCGCATTTGGCGGTGAGAAAGAGACCGGCGGTGGTCGCGAGGCTGGCAGTGACGCCTGGAAGGCTTACATGCGGCGGCAGACCAATACGATCAACTGGGGCAAGGACCTGCCGCTGGCACAGGGCATCAGCTTCGACCTGTAACCACTAAGGCTGTTCCCTGGTAGTTTCGAAGCGGTTGGCAGCGCGGTTCTTGCGAACCGCCCCGGCCTCGAATACCTGGCCGTTCATCGCAATATAAACGCCCGGTGCCGCGACCTGCACGGCCGCGACCGCCATGCCGACGTTGAACACGGCATCGGTGCTGCGAAATCGCGCCGGGCTCAGGGCCCCTGTCAGCACGATGGTCTTGCCGTCGATACCGCGGAGCGCTTCTGCCGTCTGCGCCATCGTGTCCGTTCCATGAGTGATGACGATCCAGCTGGCCGCATCGGCCTCGATATGCTCTCGCAGTTTCCGGCGATCATCGTCAGTGATTTCGAGGCTATCTTTCTGGAACAGCGGCACGATTTCGAAGTCAAAGCTTGCGAGTCCTTCTGCGAGGACGTGCTGTATCTGTGAATCGCCGACCTCGAACTGGCTCAAGTCGTCAAAATAAATCTTGTCGATAGTGCCCCCGGTCGTAATGAACCTGATGAACATGTTTTTGCCGCCTGTGTCCTGCGAAAAGCGCTAGCATGCCAGCGCTGCAACGCAAGCAACAGCCAAATCAACCACGGCCCCCACAGCAGACTGGTATAATTCGTACATGAAACAGACAACAGCAACCCGCAACAACGCTCTGCCTGGAGCATCCCTGCTCGCCCTTTTTGCATTGCTGCTCAAAGGCCTTTGCGCACCGGTTTACGCCGCGAACATTGTCGAACTCGACGTCAAGGACGGTATCGGGGTCGCAACGGCCGATTACGTGATCAGCGGTATCGAGTACGCGGAAGAATCAGGTGCCGAACTGATCATCATCAACATGGACACCCCCGGCGGCCTGGTGAAACCCATGCGCGACATTGTCCAGGCGATTCTTGGTTCTTCCGTGCCCGTGGCCACCTACGTTACGCCGGCCGGGGCACGCGCGGACAGTGCCGGCACCTATATCCTGCTCGCAAGTCACGTCGCAGCCATGAACCCGACGACCGTCATGGGCGCCGCCACGCCCGTGACGCTGGGCGGTGGCGACACCACGCCGCCACCTCCGAATCCGGGCGGTGGCACAGCGCCAGAAGCCGAAGATGACGCCGA
>JBATID010000129.1:0-3716 GCA_049667545.1 Woeseiaceae bacterium | reverse complement strand
GCGTCGAGTTCATGCGGAAACACCAGCCATTCTTCGGTTTCATGCAGGAAGTAGTCCGGAATCATGTCCGTTTCGTTGCGGCCGGGCTTGAACCACGGTACGGCAACGCGGATGTCCTCTGGCGTATTGCCACGCGCGCGCCGGCCAAGCTCCTCGACGACCGCCTTGATCGTATTGCCGGTATCGAAGACGTCATCGATGATCAGGACACGATCGTCATGGCAGATTTTCTTGATGATGTAATTGAGTCCGTGCACGGCGACGGCACCGCGCTGATCGACGCCGACGTATGATGACGTTCGAATTGCAATGTGATCGGACTCGATACCGCAGTAGGAGAGCACCTCCTGGACGGCCATGCCTACCGGTGTGCCGCCGCGCCATATGGCGATGATCATCGTCGGCTCAAAGCCGCTCTCGAGAATCTTTATGCCAAGCTCAATGGAGTCTTCGAGGAGGTCCTGGGCGGAAAGAACGGTTTTGTCCATTATTATTCTCGTGGATGTGGACTTGCGGCTGTCGTTATAATGCGTGGCCTCGATTCTATCGCAGCCTGGCCCGGGAATAACAATAATGAACGAGCGATTCATCAACGCGGACGATCTGCTGCGAGATTCATTTCAGCTGGCGGCCAATATTTACGAAGCCGGCTTCAAACCTGATTTTCTCGTCGGTTTGTGGCGTGGGGGCAGCGCGGTTGGCATCGCGGTCCAGGAAGGTCTCGACTATTTCGGCGTCAAAACTGATCACATCGGTATTCGAACCTCGTATTCCGGGGCGCCAGGCTACGCGCAGATGGTCAAGAAAGCCGCCGCGATTCGCGTGCATGGCTTGCAGTACCTGCTCGAAAACCTGTGCTCGCAACATGCACTGCTCATCGTTGATGACGTCTACAGCACGGGATCCAGCGTCAGCGCGGTCATCAACCAGTTAACGCTGCGCACTCGCCGTAATCTGCCGCACGATATCCGGGTCGCATCGGTATGGTATCGGCCGACGGAAAAAACCCTGCGGACGCCCGAGTATTACGTGCATACGACGCAGGACTGGCTGGTTCTGCCCTACGAATTGAGCGGTTTCTCCATCGAGGAGCTGCGCAAGAGCCGGCCGGGCATGAGTGACCTCTTCGACAAGCTCGCACCGCACGCCAAATCGCAAGTCGATAAGTCTGCCTGATGCTCGACGCCACGGCGTTCTTGCGGTCTCTGTTTGACACGGCCGTCGCCGCGGCAACTCCCGCCAATTGTATGCAGCGCTGGCTGCCGCGCCGACCGAGCGGCAACATCGTCGTGATCGGTGCCGGCAAAGCAGCGGCCGCGATGGCGCGGCAACTCGAGGAGCGGTGGGGTGCACCGATGCGGGGCGTCGTTGTCGTACCACCCGGGCACGATGAAGACTGTCGTTTCGTCAAGGTACGTCTCGCAGCGCATCCAATACCGGATGAATCCTGTGTTAGCGCCAGCAAAGAAGTCCTCGAAGCCGTAGCCGGCCTTGCCGCACAGGATACGGTGGTCTGCCTGCTGTCGGGCGGCGGCTCGTCGTTACTCACACTGCCTTTGCCGGGCATCGAGCTTGCCGACAAGCAGCGGATTACGCAGGCTTTACTGCGCTCCGGCGCGGCGATCCACGAGATCAACTGCGTGCGCACGCAGCTCTCGGCAATCAAGGGCGGCAGACTGGCAGCGGCCTGCGCGCCAGCGACCGTCATTACGCTCGTGATATCCGATGTACAGGGCAACGATGTTGCCGTGGTGGCATCCGGTCCGACAGCGGCCAGCAGCGCGACCACTGCCGATGCGACGTCCATTCTGGAGCGCTACGGTATTCCGGTTGGCAACAACATTACCGAGGCCATGCGCGCGCACACCGCGCGTCATCAGAGTGCGGTGGAGGCCGATATCCGGTTACTGGCCAGCAGTGACGATGCGCTGCAAGCGGCGGCGCTCACAGCGATGGATGCTGGCGTTACGCCATACATGCTCGGCGACCTTGGCGACGATGCGCGCGACCTCGCCGGCGAGCACGCCGCGCTTGCCCTCGAGATCGCTGCCGGCAACGGGCCGATTGATCCACCGTGCGTCATGCTGTCCGGCGGTGAAACCACCGTCCCCGTGCTGGGACACGGGCGGGGCGGTCGCAACGGCGAATACGCGCTCGCGCTCGCCATTGCGCTGGCTGGCCACCCGGCTGTTCATGCGCTGGCCGCTGACACCGACGGCATCGACGGTGGTGGTGACAATGCGGGTTGTTTTGTCACTCCTGATACAATCGCACGCGCGCAAGCTGCAGCAATCGAGGCACTCGAGTGCCAACGAAACAACGACAGCTACGCGTTTTTTGCGGCGACCGGCGGCTTGCTGAAAACCGGTCCCACAAAAACCAACGTCAATGATTTCAGGGCGATCCTGATAACCTGACCGCGCCGGACGCGGCAGCTACTGACAATCTGAGGTAATTGAAAATGCAGGACTTACCGCACCATTACGCCGTTACCGCCAACGGCAAATCCGACACGAACATCACTTTGTCCAGTCGCGGTCTCCAGGACCTCGACACCGCGGGCCCGCCGGAATTTGGCGGACCTGGTGATGTCTGGTCTCCGGAGACCTTGCTGGTCGGGGCTGTTGCCGACTGTTTTATTCTGTCGTTTCGCGCAATTGCACGCGCCGCTCGCATCGAGTGGGACTCGCTCTCCTGCAGCGTCGTCGGCACGCTCGACAAGATCGAACGCGTGACACAATTTACCGCATTTGACCTTACCGCCAAACTGGCAGTGCCTGCCGGTGTCGATCACAAGAAAGCGTTGCAGCTGATGGAAAAAGCCAAGAAGCACTGCCTGGTAACAAACTCAATGAAAGCTGCAACGACGCTGCAGGCAAGTGTCCTGGTCAGCAACTGACCTTGCGGGCGGCCGCCTGCAGTTGCTTGTAGGGTTCGAGCAGCAACTCGGCCGCTTTTTGCTTATCGGCCGCCAGCTTTTCGAGACCTTCCTTGCGAATGCGCACCGCGTCGTCCGCCAGCTCGATGACGTCGATACGCTGCAACTCCTTGCGCATCGCCCCCTCCGGTATGTCGCCGGCATACTGCCCGATCAGCGATTCAAACGATGCACTCTCGCCTTTAAGCGGCAAGGGACGGGGGCGACCGCGTGCGTCGAGGAATTCATCAGCTGAGCACCAGGCTGACAGTACTTCGTTGACCGGTGACTGACGGTCGGTTTGTGCACTCTCGCCGCTCTCGATCTTGCCGCGAATCCGACTGATCTCTTTCCGCGTCAAACCGGTCATCGCGGCAATTCGCGAGGCGTTGGTCGGTCGGCCGTGCACACCATAGTCTTCGCTGGCGACCGCCACGAAAGCGGCTTTCGACAACTCGCAGAATTCACGGTAGCTGACGCCGTAACGCAGGAAGAGCCGCGCCAGCGGTCGCAGAAGCTTGAAAAGAATGGAATTGAATTGGCTGGGTGGGAGTTGCATCGCGCCGAAACAATATTTCTTCTTTCAGGGATGATCCACAAAAATCATCAAATTGGGAAAAATAGGCCAGTTTCAACAAGCGCCGGACCGGCATGGCCTCTCAGATCGTGTGCTGCACTCGCCCGTTAACGTAAGTGGCGGCGATGTGACGATCATCGGCTAACGTCAAGAGCGCAAAGAGCGCCTCTTCGATAGTGTCGGTCATCGCCGTGCGACGCGCCGTCAAACTCGACCCCGCCG
>JBATID010000128.1:0-4505 GCA_049667545.1 Woeseiaceae bacterium | reverse complement strand
CCGCAAGACCAACAAGAACGCCTACGACATGATCATGCACGATGCGATCTTCACCAATGTCGCGACAACGGCAGACAACGAGCCGTGGTGGGAGGACCAGAAAGACGGTGCGCCGGCGTTTGACTGGCGGGGCCGACCTTACGATCCTGCCAATGGACCGGCCGCGCACCCGAATTCACGTTTCACCGTGGCCGCGACCAATAACCCGAGTTACTCGAAGCTGGCCGACGCCCCGGAAGGCGTTCCCATTTCAGCCATCGTCTTTGGTGGCCGTCGCAAGACCGTCGCACCGTTGGTGTTTGAAGCAAAAAGCTGGAAGCACGGCGTGCTGGTCGGTGCCGGCACGGCCTCCGAGACGACCGCCGCGATGGTCGGCGAAGTGGGCGTCATTCGTCGCGACCCGATGGCGATGAAACCATTCTGTGGTTACAACTTTGCCGACTACTGGTCGCACTGGCTGTCATTCGAAGACACCGTGCCGCACTTGCCGAAGATTTTCCACGTCAACTGGTTCCGCCAGAGTGAAGACGGGGATTTCCTGTGGCCGGGCTTCGGTGAAAACCTGCGCGTGTTGCAGTGGATAATCGAGCGCTGTGAGCATCGCGCTGGTGCCGGGGAAACACCGATTGGCTTCCTGCCGCACCCGGAAGATATCGACACCATCGACCTTGGCATCAGCGCGGCAACCATGGAGCTGCTGACGTCCGTTGATGCACAGCAGTGGCGTGATGAGATGATTTCTCTGGGCGAGTACCTGGAGAGCTACGGCGATCGAACGCCAGCCGAACTCATGCGCCAGCAGCAGTTGGTGCTTGCAGCCCTCGACAAGGAACTCGCCCGGGCGTGATTGCGCAAGACGGCTAGTCGATGACCTTGTAGTAGATCGCCAGCGAGGAACCCGGTGCCTCGGCGCGCCCGAGGCCGATCGTACCCTCACTGCCAAGCTCGGTTGAATCGCGCCGCACAAACTTCTCATTGCCAAGCACGTTTTGTACGAAAGTACCGTTGGTGCTCTGATCGATCAGAATAAACTTGCCACGCCGCATTTCGATCTTCGCGTGAATCCTGGAAATCAGGTTGCCTTTGATGACAAGCTCATTGTCCTCGGCGCGACCCATGTTGATCGACTTTCGATGCTCGGTCACTTCGACCGAGGAATCGCGAAAATTCAATAGTAATTTCGAGCCCTTGCGAGCAGCTTTAGTCTCCCACTCGATAGTGGGCAGCATGCTGGTTGCCTCGTCCGGCTGCCAGACCAGTTCGTACAGCGCGACTTCATCGATGCGGCCACGGACGGTCGCCAGATCAATCTGCCGTGCCTGACCTTGCAGCTCCGGGCTCATCTGCTCGACACTGAATCCGGAAAGCACAATTTGCCGAGCCTTGGCCTGGGAAGTCATGCGATTGGCCGTGTGCACGGCGGCACCGAAAATGTCGTTCTGCTCCTGAACGACGGGCCCGTAGTGACAGCCGATGCGAATCGACACCGGAATACCGCCTTCCTTTTTGGATTCTTCAGTAATTCGCGACTGCATCAGCACGGCGGCCCCCATGGCCTCGTCAACGGTCTCGAACGTCGACATCACCTCATCACCAATGGTCTTGATGACGGTGCCGTTGTACTGATACGTGGCGTCTTTCATGATATCGAGGCACAACGCTACGGTCGCACTTGCCTGCGTATCGCCGAATTTATCGTACAGCTGCGTGCTGCCGACAACGTCAGCAAACAGAATCGCTACTTCAATGTCTGTTGCCATAGCCCAATTTGAAACTAATCACTCCAACCAACTAATAAGTCTACTATTTTTCAGCCACAATGTACGCAATCCAGGCAAGATCAGCTTCGCCCTCCCCGTTCGGCGTAAACTCACCGTTGCCCTCGCCGTCCTCGTCCTCACCCTCCCAGTAGACAGTGGCCTTGCTAAATCCGGCTTCCAGCAGCAGTTCGCGAAGCTCGGGGGCCGTCCACAGCCGCCACTCGTAGGTGAATGCTTTCTTGATTTTCGAGCCATCTTTGAACTTGAAGTGAATGTGGCAGCGAATGTAGTGCGTGATCGGATGAAACTCCGCCTGATCCCAGACGTACGTAAAACCATGCTTCTTGTGCTTGGTTTTCTCGCGCGTCTCCTCCTGCGCTTCGGGGCCGCCGAACATATCGCAGAAAAACACACCATCGTCTTTGAGCGCCGCATGTGCGCGCTGAAAATAGGCGCGCACGGCGTCACGCGTATCAAAAATGAAATAGCTGAAATTGAACGCCGCCAGCAAATCAACTTTGGGCGTATCGACCGTCATCACGTCGGATTCAATGAGACTGACCCGCGCCTGGTCCTCAGTGTCGAGTCGACCAACACGATGCTCGCGCCCCCAGTCCAGTACCGACGGGTTGATGTCGACGCCGATCGCCTGGTATTCCTTGCCCTGCCGAACCCATTGGCACGCCAGGCTGGCCGTGCCACAAAAATCCTCGCGCAGCAGGTGAGCCGGACGACCCGTCAGCGATTGGAAAGTCGTCTGCAGGAATTCGACTTCGTTTTCCACGTTCTGTACAGATAGTTCGTACAGCTCGTGAATATCGGCCTTTTCGGCCATGGTCGGATGATTGCTCTTGGTTGCGGATTTGGCGCTCATGGTCTTCTCGCAGTCCTCATGTCATTCCCCGGTGATGGCCGGGCATTGTACTTGCCTCGGCCGCGATTGGCATAGCGTTTAATGCGTTAGTCAATACTTCGGGACCCGCACCCTCGCTGTGCGCATGCTCACTGATAAAGCGGCGCCACGCTCGTGCACCCGGCTGACCGGCAAACAAACCGAGCATGTGCCGGGAAATGCGATTCAACGGTTCGCCCTCTGCACGGACAGATTCAACGTACGGCAACATCGCTGCAACCACATCGTGCCGCTGCGGCAACGGCCAATCAGGGCTGGAATGATGCGCGAGCTCCGCCAGGAAATACGGGTTCTGATAGGCCTGGCGGCCGATCATCGCGCCGTCGACCTCTTGCAATACGTCGTCGATTTGCTGCTGATTATCAAGGCCCCCATTGAGGATGATCGCAAGCTCCGGGAATTTCTGCTTGAGCCGGAATACGCGCTCATAGTTCAAAGGCGGTACCGAGCGATTCTCTTTTGGACTTAAGCCGTCAAGAATTGCGATGCGCGCATGCACGATGAACTTCTCGCAGCCTGCCGCGGCAACCGTCTCGACGAAGCGCCAGAGAAAATCATCAGTGTCATGCTCATCAATGCCGATGCGTGACTTGACCGTCACCGGAATGGT
This sequence comes from Woeseiaceae bacterium, assembly GCA_049667545.1. Lineage (GTDB taxonomy): Bacteria > Pseudomonadota > Gammaproteobacteria > Steroidobacterales > Woeseiaceae > UBA1847. The sequence continues at coordinate 1,222 of JBATID010000128.1, read as the reverse complement.
GGTCTCTGCCTGCATGGCACTGAAACACCGCGCCACCGTCTGTGGCGCTGCCATCAGGCATGCGCCAAACCGGCCGCTTTGCACACGATCACTGGGGCAACCGACATTGATATTGATTTCGTCGTAGCCCAGTTGCGACGCCTGCCGCGTGGCGGCGGCCATCAGGTCCGGATCACTCCCGCCCAGCTGCAATGCGACAGGATGCTCCGCTTCGTGGTAGCGCAGCAGGCGTTGCGCGTCGCCATGATGAACGGCTGCCGCTGTCACCATTTCCGTGTACAGGAATGCGCTTGGATGCAACAGCCGCATAAAGTAACGGCAATGCCGGTCCGTCCAGTCCATCATTGGCGCAATTGATATGTTACTTTTCATAGAGTTATGGGGTATCTACTATGCACATAACAGCTCGCGTCAAAATCTTGAGCAATTAACGGCCTGTCAGGCGACAATATCGTAAATCAACGAACAAAGTCCCTGTGGTGATGAGCGTCCATACTATCGAGGATCTGGTAGCCGGGCGCGGCACAGGCGTCAGCCATGCGTTGACACGGTCGCGGTGCATCAGATCGGGCGCTGAACCCGTCCGAACAAGTCCGTATTGACAGGTCCTCCTGCCCGTGTCCGAATTGACGTTTACAGGGGTGCATGCTACTCGTCACTGTTATCGAACTGGATCGCAGTGACGAAATCATTGAATAAGGGGCGCGTCACTGCGCGCCTGCAAGAACCAAAAAGAACTGACAATAGTTGAATCAACCAAAAGGAAGGCCGAAATGAATTGGCGACGGGGATTGATCTGCGGTGGGTTTGCGACGTTCGCAAGCCTGATGGCTGTGCCAGCGATGGCCGGCGAATTTGAGCTGGGAGAATTCGAGGGAAGCTTCAATTCCCAGATCTCCCTGGGTGCGAGCTGGCGCATGTCAGAGATCGAGCCACTACTGGTTACGCCGGGCAGTGCGCCGGGCTTCGGTATGGCTTCGACCGGTACCGCCGACGACGGTGACCTCAATTTCAAGGACGGTGACATCTTTTCGTTGATCCTGAAAGGCGTTCACGACCTCGAGCTGCGCAAGGGCGATTTTGGCGTGTTCGTGCGTGCCAAGTACTGGTACGACGAAGAGCTTGCCAACGGCAAACGGCCGCACGGCAACTCAGTCAACCTGTACACGCCCAATGAGAAACTGGCAGACAGCGGCTTCGACGATTTCGCGCAAGCCTCCGG
>JBATID010000127.1:0-17115 GCA_049667545.1 Woeseiaceae bacterium | reverse complement strand
GCGAAGACGGCGCGGAGTGCATCGAAACGGCGCACGGTGACGGACCTGTCGCGGCCGCGTTTCTAGCACTCGAAAAAGCGACCGGCGTCGAGCTGACGCTCAAGAACTTTGAATTGCACAGCGCCTCAATGGGTGAAGATGCGCAAGGTGAGGTAACCGTAACTGTCGAGTACGATGGCGCAAGCTATCGCGGTCGTGGCGCGAGCGTCGATATCGTCGAAGCCGGCTGCCGCGCCTGTCTTGAAGTCATTAACCGGATTTTGCGTCGCCAGCAGAGCGGCCGCTCCGGCCCGGGCAGACCAACACCGGAACAGGCGACAATCTGACGTCTGTAATGAAGAAGACTCTATTTGAAAAAGTCTGGTCCGAGCACATCGTGGCCGAAGAGACCGCGGACACCCCTGCCGTCCTCTACATCGACCTGCATATCATTCACGAGGTCACGACGCCGCAAGCGTTTACCGTCCTGCGCGATCGTGGACTGGCGGTCAGGCGGCCCGATTTGACGCTTGCGACCATGGATCACTCGACACCAACAACACCGGTTCGCAACCTGCGCGATATTGAAATTGTCGGCCCATCGGCTGCCAACCAGATTCGGCAGATGCAAAAGAACTGCGACGAATTTGGTATCGATCTGCTGGGATTCGACAGCGATTTGCGCGGCATCGTACACGTCATCGGCCCGGAACTCGGCGCCACGCAGCCCGGCAAGACGATCGTCTGCGGCGACAGTCATTCGAGCACCCACGGTGCGTTCGGTGCCCTCGCCTTCGGCATTGGTACGACGGAGGTCGGGCATGTTCTCGCGACCCAGTGTCTGCTGCAAAGAAAACCGAAGACGCTCGCCGTTAACCTCGAGGGCCAGTTGCCGGATGGCGTCTCCGCGAAAGACGTCATTCTCGCGATCATTGGCAAGATCGGCGTCGACGGTGGCACGGGTCATGTCATTGAATTCCGGGGCGCGGCCATTCGTGCGCTCGACATGGAAGGCCGCATGACGATTTGCAACATGTCGATCGAGGCCGGGGCCCGCGCCGGCATGATCGCCCCCGATACGGTGACATTCGATTACCTGCACGCTCGTCCGCGTGCCCCGCAGGGTCCGGACTGGGACGCGGCGGTCGTGCGCTGGCAGGAGCTGGCAACCGATGAGGGTGCGCGCCACGACAAGTCGGTCACGCTGAATGCCAGCGAACTGCAGCCGATGGTGACCTTCGGTACCAACCCCGGGATGGTCGTCGCCATCAATGACCCGGTGCCTGATGGCGGCAATGACCCGAGCTTCCAGAAAGCCCTTGACTACATGCGTGTCGAGTCGGGCAAACCGATGACCGGCAAAAGCGTCGACGTCGTGTTCGTTGGCAGCTGTACGAACGGGCGCCTGTCCGACATCGAGGAAGCGGCTCGCATCCTGAAGGGACGAAAAGTCGCCGACGGCGTACGCATGCTGGTCGTTCCCGGCTCACAGCAAGTCAAGAAAGCGGCCGAGGCGAGAGGTCTGGATCGCATTATTCTTGCGGCGGGCGCTGAGTGGCGCGAAGCAGGCTGTTCGATGTGCATCGGTATGAACGGGGACACGGTGCCGCAGGGCAAGCTCAGCGTCAGCACCAGCAACCGAAATTTTGAAGGGCGGCAGGGTGTCGGCGCGCGCACGATACTCGCGAGCCCGGCGACCGCGGCGGCAGCGGCGGTCAGCGGGCGGGTAACGGACCCGAGAACACTGACATGAATCCCGTTACACGCATCGAATCGCGCACCGTTGTATTGCCGACCAACGACATCGACACGGACCAGATTATTGCCGCGCGATTCCTGACAACGACCTCGCGCGAGGGGCTCGGGAAAAATGCGTTCTTTGATTTACGCTACGACAAGGACGGTGCGGAGAACGCGGACTTCCCGCTTAATAAACCGGCTGCCAAGGGCTGCCAGATCCTGGTTGCCGGCAGGAATTTCGGCTGTGGTTCGTCGCGGGAACACGCCCCGTGGGCGCTTCTCGACTACGGTCTGCGCGCGGTTATCTCAACCGAGATCGCCGACATATTCCGTAACAATTCCCTGAAGAACGGTTTTATTCCCGTGATTGTCGAAGCAGAGACGCATCGCTGGCTGCTGGACAACCCCGGCGTGCAACTCAGCATCGACATACCGTCGGCGACACTGACGCTACCGGACGGCCGTCAGGTCAAATTCCCGATCGATGGTTTTGCCAGGCACTGCCTGGTCGAGGGCATTGACCAGCTGGGTTTCCTGCAACAACAATTGCCGGACATCGAACGCTTCGAGGAGACACGCAGTTGGAAGCCATGATCACAGTTCTGCCAGGCGACGGCATCGGGCCGGACGTTGTTGCCGGCGCACGCCACGTACTGGAAGCCGTTGCGCACAAGTACGGGCACCGGTTTGAGTTTGAGGAAAAACTCATCGGCGGCGCGGCCATCGATACCTGCGGCGAGCCGTTGCCGGCAGCGACGGTGCAAAGCTGTGAGCGCAGCGATGCGGTCCTCCTTGGTGCCGTTGGCGGACCGAAGTGGTCGGATCCCGGCGCCGCTGTGCGCCCGGAACAGGGTCTTTTAAAGCTGCGCTCCGTTCTCGGTGTTTACGCCAACCTTCGGCCCGTCAAGATCTACAAGGAACTCGCGGGCGCATCACCACTACGTCCGGAAATACTCAAAGGTGTTGATTTGCTTGTCGTGCGGGAACTGACCGGCGGCATCTATTTCGGCGCGAAGACCCGTGACAAGAATTCGGCCAGCGATTTGTGCATCTATCATACGCATGAAATCGAGCGCATCGTGCGAGTCGCAGCACGCCTTGCCACTGCGCGCCGCGGCAAACTCTGTTCGGTCGACAAGGCCAACATTCTCGAAACCTCCCGGCTTTGGCGCGAAACGACCAACCGCGTCATGGCAGCCGAATTTCCTGACATCGCCCTGGAAACGCTGCTCGTTGATGCCGCCGCCATGCATTTACTGAGTCGCCCGAGCGATTTTGACGTCATCGTTACCGAGAATATGTTTGGCGACATCCTGACCGACGAGGCTTCCATGCTGGCGGGCTCGCTGGGCATGCTGCCATCAGCGTCGCTGGGTGACTCTGCCCGTGGGCTCTACGAGCCGATCCATGGCTCGGCGCCGGATATCGCAGGTATGGGTATCGCGAATCCCTGCGGCACCATTGCGAGCGCCGCATTGTTGCTGCGTTACAGCCTGCAACTTGAGCAAGAAGCGGCCGACATCGAGAACGCCATTGGCCGCACCATCGCTGCCGGGGCAAGAACGGCCGATATCGCTGCCGATAACGAGGTCTCCGTCTCGACCGAGGCGATGACCGCTGCCATCGTCAGTAACCTGGGCGCCGCCTAGCCACAGACGACCTCGAGAGGCTGTATCGGGACGGCCGCGCGTGACGCTTCGAGCGCTTGCAGCAGATCGGCTGCCAGGTCCTCACTGCTTTCGAGGCCGACCGACAGCCTGACCAGGTTCGGCTTGATGCCTGCCGCCCGCAGAGCGTCCTCACTAACCGGTGCGTGCGTCATGGATGCCGGGTGGCAGACGAGGCTTTCCACACCGCCCAGGGACTCTGCGAGTGAGAAATATTGAAGGTGCTCGACGAACGCCCGGATAGCGGCTTCGCCACCGGCAATTTCGAAACTCACCATGCCGCCGAAACCGCGCTGCTGCCGCTTGGCAATTTCATGCCCCGGATGGGACTTGAGGCCCGGGTAATAGACCGTCTCGACCAGATCGTGTTCGTTCAGAAGATCAGCGAGGATTCGCGCGCTTTCCTCGTGCTGTCGAATCCGCGGATGCAGCGTGCGAATGCCGCGCAACGTCAAAAAGCTGTCGAACGGCGCGCCGGTAATGCCGATACAGTTGGCCCAGTAACTCATCTGTTCGGCAAGCTCTTCTGTCGCCGAAATAACGCAGCCCCCGACCACGTCGCTGTGCCCGTTGATGTACTTCGTGGTCGAGTGAATGACCAGGTCGGCGCCAAACTCGATCGGGTTTTGTAACGCGGGCGACAAAAACGTGTTGTCGACGGCAAACAGCGCGCCGCAGTCCTTGGCAATGGCAGCGATTTTCTCGATGTCAGAAATTCGCAGCAGCGGATTGGACGGCGTCTCGGTCAGGATGATCTTCGGCCCACAAGCACAGGCGTCCTCAAGGACTTCCAGATTCGTCTGGTCGACGAACCGCACCTTGAACAGCCCTTTGCGCGACTGCTGCTCAAACAGTCTGAATGTGCCGCCATAGCAGTCGTGAGGCGCGATGATCGTGTCACCGGGCTCGAGCAGCTGCGTCAGCAGCGTGAGGGCCGCCATGCCGGACGATGTCACGACAGCGCCTGCGCCACCCTCAAGCTCATTGAGCGCATCGGCTAGGGCATCTCGCGTCGGGTTACCCGAGCGCGTGTAGTCGTACTCGCGCTTCTCACCAAACCCGGCAAACGCAAAGTTCGAGGAGAGATGCAGTGGCGGTACTACCGCACCGTGTTGTGTATCCGATTCTATGGACGCACGCACGGCGCAGGTCGCTTTACTGGCTGAGGATGTCATTGTCGGTCTCCGCTGGTCGATTCCAATACCTTCTCATCGGAAACCTGCGAAGCCCGCAAGGGAGGGAGTTCTGCCCTTCGTCCGATCCGTGACCGTCTCGTTGCAGTAACCCTCATCTTTCGATGCTTTGGCGAACCTCGCTTAGCACCGCAGGAGTTGGCACCTTTTCGGAGTGGTTAGCTCCGCTGGTTGCCCCGGCGTCGTCGGGCCTATCCCTCGACCGGTCTCGATGAGTAGCCCTGACTGTATGACAGCCCGGGGACCAGGGTCAAGTCCCTGTTTTCAAACTATTTAGTTTCATCCGTATTTACTTTCCCTATTTGATTTTCGCGGGGCTTGTTATTCTCTGGCTAATGCATTAGTGTACTAACACGTTAATACATTGATTCGCTATGAAACCCAATCGACACGACTCCGAGCGCCGGCAAAAGGCGGCCGAAGACCAGCTTTTCGAGGCACTCATCAGCCTCGAAAACATCACCGAGTGCCGTTCATTCCTCAAGGATCTGTGCACGCCGGCCGAGCTGCAGGCGCTGGTTGACCGCTGGCAGGTGGTGGCGTACCTGGGCCAGGACCTGCCCTACCGCAAGATTCATGAACTGACCGGTGTGAGCGTGACGACCATCGGTCGGGTCGCACGTTTCCTCGCGGATGGTTTTGGCGGCTACCGCACCGCCATCGAACGCACCCGCACGTCTCACTAAGGAACTCTCATGGAAAACAAAGAGCAGCGCATACAAATTGCGGTGCAAAAGACCGGTCGTCTGACCGATCACTCGATTGACCTCCTCGAGCGATGCGGCCTGAAAATCACCAAGAGCAAAGACCAGCTCATCTGCTATGGCGAGAACATGCCCATCGATCTGCTGCTGGTCCGCGACGACGACATCCCCGGGCTCGTCAGTGAGGACGTTTGTGACCTCGGCATCGTCGGCCTGAATGTTGTCGAGGAGAAGCGTCTCAACCTGCTGTCGGAAGGCCACGAGGCGCTCTTCAAGCAGATTTACGAACTCGATTTCGGCCATTGCCGGCTGGCCCTCGCGGCGCCGGACGGCGCCACCTACACCGGTCCGGAATCGCTACAAAATACAAAAATTGCAACGAGTTACGTCGGTATTCTCAACGACTTTCTAAAGAAAAATAACGTCCAGGCAGAGACCGTGTATTTCTCCGGGGCCGTGGAGATTGCGCCGAAGCTCGGTCGCGCCGACTTCATCTGCGACCTGGTTTCCACCGGCAGCACGCTGAAGGCCAACGGCCTCAGGGAAGTGGCTCGTCTGCTCGATAGCGAAGCCGTTGTCATCCAGACCCAGGCACCGCTTGGCGACGAGAAGCAGGCGCTGGTGGACAAGATATTGCAGCGGCTCGACGGGGTATTGCAGGTTCACGAAAGCAAATACATCATGCTGCACGCGCCCCGCTCGGCGCTGGCCGAAATCCGACGATTACTGCCGGGCTCCGAGGCGCCGACCGTACTGCCGCTGGATGGGGTCGACGACAAGGTCGCGGTGCATGCGGTTTGTCGCGAGAACGTGTTCTGGGAGACGCTCGAGAACCTGAAGGCGGCGGGTGCCAGCTCGCTGCTGGTGTTGCCCGTTGAGAAGATGCTGGCCTGAATGATGAAGATCGCGATCAAAAAATGGGCAAAACTCGATGGTGCAACGCGCGACGCGTTGCTCGAGCGCCCGTCCGTCGCGGACGACGACGGTATTCGTGCGACGACCGCCGCGGTCATCGCCAAGGTGCGGGCCGGCGGAGACACCGCTTTGCGCGCACTAACGTTGCAATTCGATGGCGCTGATATTGGTGATCTGCGCGTCAGCAAAGGCGAAATCGCGGCCGCTGTTGCACAGCTGTCGCCCGAGCAGCTGGCGGCGATCGATCTTGCGATTGCAAACGTGCGCCGCTTCCACGAAAAGCAGCGGCCGACCGGGATCAGGGTCGAGACCATGCCCGGTGTTGTCTGCGAACGAGTCAGCCACGCGCTGGACGCGGTCGGACTCTACGTACCGGCCGGCACCGCGCCGCTGCCCTCCGCCGCGATCATGCTTGCGGTGCCCGCAGCGATTGCGGGCTGCCCGACGCGTATTCTGTGCACGCCGCCACAGTCGAATGGCGAGGCTAACGCAGCGGTGGTCGCGGCCGCGTCGCGCGCCGGCATTACCGATATCTACAAAGTCGGTGGCGCACAGGCCATTGCAGCGATGGCCTACGGCACCGAGAGCATTCCAAAAGTCTGCAAGATCTTCGGCCCGGGCAATGCGTGGGTGACCAGTGCCAAGACGTTGGTCAGCATTGATGCATACGGGGCTGCGATCGACATGCCGGCAGGGCCGTCTGAAGTCATGGTGATTGCCGATGACACTGCGGTTGCCGAATTCGTGGCCTCCGACCTGCTCTCGCAGGCCGAACATGGCAGCGATTCCCAGGTCGTTCTTGTGACCACCAGCGCAGCGCTGGCCGGGGACGTCAATGTGGCCATCGAGAAGCAGCTAGCCAGGCTCAGCCGCGCAGCAATCGCGTCACTTGCCCTGGAGAACTCCAGAATATTCCTGGTTGACGACCTCGATACGGCGGTAGCCCTCAGCAATCAATACGCGCCCGAACACCTGATTCTCCAGATCAGCGAGCCGCGCAACGTCCTGCCACAGCTGCGCAATGCCGGCTCGGTGTTCCTGGGCCCGTGGACGCCTGAATCCGTTGGCGACTATTGCAGCGGCACGAATCACGTCCTGCCCACCTATGGATTCGCCAGGACCTACAGCGGCCTGGGCGTGGATCAGTTCATGCGCCAGATGACGATTCAGGAGCTGTCGCGCGAGGGCCTCGAAGGGATTTCATCGGCGGTGCTGAGCCTTGCCGGGATGGAAGGTCTTGATGCCCACGCGGCGGCCGTCACCATCAGGCTCAGGGAACCGGCATGAGTCTCGTGGAACTTGCCCGCCCGGAGATTCAGGCGCTGCACGCCTATGCGGCCGCGCAGCAGGTCGACGATACTATTCGGCTGAACGCAAACGAGTCGCCGCGTCTTGACTGCGATGACCAGTTTCGGCGGCCGCTGAATCGCTATCCTGAAGTGCGGCCCCGGCAACTGCAGTCAGCCCTCGCCAGGCGCTTTGGCTGCGACACCGATCAACTGCTGGTGACGCGCGGCTCCAGTGAAGCAATCGACCTCCTCGTCCGTAGCTTCTGCCGCGCCGGGCGCGACAGCGTATTGACGACCTCGCCCACCTTCTCGATGTATCGACACTACGCCGCCGTGCAAGGGGCCGCAGTCATAGAAGTGCCGACCGATCCGGAAAAAAACTTCGCCATCGATATGGACGACTTGCTGGCGGCCTGTGAAAGCGATACGCGCCTGATATTTATCTGCTCACCCAACAACCCGACCGGCACGACCGTGCCGCGAGCGGACCTCGAAGAACTGCTGGAAAACCGTGCGGGTCGTTCGGCCGTCGTCGTTGACGAGGCGTATATCGAATTTGGTGATGCGGCGAGTACCGTCGAATTGCTCGGGCGTTACCCCAATCTGCTGGTGCTGCGAACATTGTCGAAAGCACTCGCACTGGCCGGGGCTCGCTGTGGGGCCGTTATCGGGCAGCAACCTGTGATCAACATGTTGAGCGCAGTGCAATCACCGTATGCGCTGGCAACGCCCGTCGTCGAGTTGGTCGAAGATGCACTGCAGAATGAGCGGCTGACGCAGGCCGGGGCAGCCGTCGAGGGGATTATCGCCGAGCGCGAGCGCCTGATTACGACCATTGCGAAGTATGACTTCGTCAAGCGGATATGGCCCAGCGCGGGCAACTTTTTCCTGGTGCAGTTAACGGACGCTCAGCAGGTCATGCAGCACTGCGCCGAGCGCAGAATCCTGCTGCGCTACTTCGGTGGCGATCTCGCTGACTGTGTTCGCATATCGATTGGCAGCGTTGCAGAAAACGATGCGTTACTGCGCACACTCGCTGAGCTGGAGGAGTCATAACGATGGCCGTCAAGGTACTGTTTGTCGATCGCGACGGGACGCTGATCGAAGAACCGCATGACTACCAGGTCGACGCGCTGGACAAAGTGCGCCTGGTACCCGGCGTCATGCCGGCTTTGCTCGAGCTCAAAAAGCACGGCTATCGGCTGGTCATGGTGAGTAATCAGGACGGCCTTGGCACTGCAGCATTTCCGCAAGTCGATTTTGATGCGTGCCACGACCATGTCATCAACCTGTTCTCGAGCCAGGGAATTACGTTCGATGACGTCTTTATCTGTCCGCATTTGCCGGCCGATAACTGCGAGTGCCGTAAACCGCGGACCGGCTTGTTGACGCGGTATCTTGCGGCGACCGACATCGATCTCGGCGGCTCGGCCGTCATCGGCGATCGGCAGACCGATATGCAACTGGCTGAGCGGATCGGGGTTCGTGGTCTCCTGATCAACGCAGCTGGTCAGCCATCGCTGAACTGGCCGGAGCTCGTCGAAGAGCTTTGCCATGCCGACCGCGTCGCGGTTGTTGAGCGCAACACGAACGAGACCCGGATCTCCGTGCGCGTCAACCTCGACTCCACGGCGCAAACGGCGATTCACTCCGGCATCGGGTTTTACGATCATATGCTGGAGCAGATCGCACGGCACGGTGGGTTCGGGCTTACTTTGAACTGCGACGGGGACCTTGAGATCGACGAGCATCACACGGTCGAAGACACCGCCATTTGCCTGGGTACCGCGTTGCGCCAGGCGCTCGGTAACAAAGTCGGTATCGGGCGCTATGGTTTCCTGTTGCCGATGGATGAGAGCGAAGCGCGCGTGACGCTCGACCTGTCGGGTCGCTCCGCATTCAAGTTCACCGGACAGTTTCCACGGAGCAGCGTTGGCGAGATGTCGACCGAGATGGTCGAGCACTTTTTTCACTCGCTGGCCGATTCGTTGCGTGCGGCGCTGCATATCGAAGTCACCGGCAAGAACACCCACCACATGGTCGAGGCGTGCTTCAAGTCGACCGGCCGCGCCCTGCGGCAAGCGATTGCCCGAGATGGCGCGGAGCTGCCCTCCACCAAGGGCACGTTGAGCTGATGCGATGAGTCGGGTTGCGATTATTGATAGCGGCGGCGCCAACATTGCGTCATTACTCTATGCATTCGAGCGGCTGGGCCGGAAAGCGGAGCTCACGACAGATGCGACTGTCATCCGCAACGCTGAACGCGTTTTGCTGCCCGGCGTTGGTGCGGCCAGGGACGCGATGCAGCGTCTGCAGGACGCTGGGCTGGTCGATGTCATTCGCGGGCTGGAACAACCCGTCCTGGGCATCTGCCTTGGTATGCAGCTCCTGCTTGATGGCTCCGCGGAGGAAGATGTCACGTGTCTCGGTATAGTACCGGGCATCGCTGCAAAGCTCGTGGTGTCGGCGGACTATCCCGTGCCGAACATGGGTTGGTGTGCAACGCACAAGCTCGGGGACGATGCCGTCATGGAGGGAATCGATGACGATAGTTTTTTCTATTTTTTGCACAGCTACGCGCTGCCCGTGTCGGACGTGACGATCGCTACGGCGGAACACGGGCAGCCTTTCTCTGCCGCGATTCGTTACAAGAACTTCGTCGCCACCCAATTCCATCCGGAACGCTCATCGGCGGCCGGCGCGCGATTGTTGGAGAATTTTCTCAGGTCGGGTACATGAGGATCATCCCCGCTATTGATCTCAAGGATGGCGCCTGCGTGCGACTGTTCAAAGGCGATTTCGACCGGACAACAGAGTACAGCTCGGACCCGGCTGCAATCGGTCGCCGTTTTTCCGCGCTGCATGTCCGCGACTTGCACATCGTCGACCTGGATGGAGCGCGCACGGGCAAGCAGGAAAATCGTGCGATCGTCGCAGAAATTGCGCGGGAGTCGGGACTCGCGGTCCAGCTTGGCGGTGGCATTCGTAATCGCGAGGTGGTGGCGCAATGGCTCGATCATGGGGTCAGTCGCTGCGTCCTTGGCAGCGTTGCAATCAGAGAACCCGTCACGGTAAAGACCTGGATCGCAGAGTTCGGCGCTGAGCGTATTGTCGTCGCTCTCGACGTCAAAATTCGTGATAACGGTCTGCCCATGTTAACGACGCATGGCTGGACGCAATCGGCCGGCGTGTCTCTCTGGGACTGTCTCGACCAATACGCCGACGCGGGTATACAACATGTCCTGTGCACCGACGTCGCTCGCGACGGTGCAATGACCGGGCCGAATTTCAGCCTGTACCAGGATATCCTGGAGCGCTATCCGACGCTCGCTCTGCAAGCGTCCGGCGGCGTGCGGCACGCCGACGATCTGCGGCAGTTGCAGCAACTCGGCCTGCCGGCGGCGATTACCGGCCGTGCCCTGCTGGACGGTGCCATCAGCGCAACGGAGGTGGCGTCATTCCGGCAAAACGCATAATTCCCTGTCTCGATGTGCGCGACGGCGTGGTCGTCAAAGGCGTGCAGTTTCGCAATCACCGCATCGTCGGTGACATCCTGGAACTTGCCGAGCGTTACTGTGCCGAGGGCGCGGACGAGCTTGTATTTTATGACATCACCGCAAGCCCGGACGATCGCAGCGTCGATCGCAGCTGGGTCAGCCGCGTGGCACGTGTACTGGATATTCCATTCTGTGTCGCCGGAGGTATTCGCAGCGTTGCGGCGGCAGAGGAAGTGCTCAATAAAGGGGCGGACAAAATCTCGATCAACTCACCGGCGTTGGCAGACCCCGACCTGATTACCGAGCTCGCCCGCCGCTTCGGCTCGCAGTGCGTCGTCATCGGCATCGACAGCCGCGAAGAACACGGCGACTATGTCGTGTACCAGCTCACCGGCGATCCGGACAAGACGGCTGCTGCAGAGCGTACGACACTCGAGTGGGTGCAAGAGGTGCAGCGCAGAGGGGCCGGCGAAATCGTCCTCAACTGCATGAACCAGGATGGCGTGCGCCAAGGTTACGACGTGGCACAGCTGGCCGCCGTCCGAAAGGTTTGTGACGTGCCGCTAATAGCCTCGGGTGGAGCTGGCGCCATGAGTCATTTTGTCGACGTCTTTGAACGTGCGCGCGTGGACGGCGCACTGGCCGCGAGTGTCTTTCACAGTGCGGAAATCAACATCGGCGATCTCAAGCGCCATCTCGGCGATCACGCCATTGTCATGCGAACCTAGGAGCCGTTGGTGAATAATTCTGATTTGATGTTTCTGGCGAAACTCGAAAATGTCGTGCGCGAACGCCTGCAAAATCCGCGCGATGACAGCTACACCGCCGGCCTCGCAGCCGCAGGCGCCAAACGCATCGCGCAAAAAGTCGGCGAAGAAGGTGTGGAGCTTGCGCTGGCTTCGGTCGCAGGCGATCAGGACGAGACCCTGAACGAGGCAGCGGATCTCGTTTATCACCTGATCGTCCTGCTGGCCACTCAGGACCTCAGTCTTGCTGACGTTGCCAACAGGCTGGAATCGCGGCACGCTGGCTGACGTCCCGATACCCCGTAACGTCTTAACCCGCCGCGGCCAGCGCCTGCTCCAGGTCCGCAATAATGTCGTCGATGTGTTCGATACCGACACACAGTCGAAGCGTGTCCGGCGTCACGCCGGCAGCCGCCAGTTCTTCTTCCGACAGCTGCCGGTGCGTTGTGGATGCGGGGTGCGCGGCCAGCGACTTCGTGTCGCCGATATTGACCAGTCGCAGGAACAGGTTAAGCGCGTCGTAGAACTTCACGCCGGCATCGAAGCCGCCTTTGATGCCAAACGTCAGCAGTGCCGAAGGCTTGCCGCCCGCGTATTTCTGCGCAAGCTCATAATACGGCGACTCCGGCAAGCCGCCGAAGTTGACCCACTCAACACGCGGATGCTGCTGCAGGTAATTCGCAACGGCTAACGCATTTTCGCAATGTCGTTCCATGCGCAACGGCAGTGTCTGCATGCCTTGCAGAATCAGGAACGCGTTCATCGGGCTCAAGGCCGCGCCGGTGTTGCGCAATGCGACGGTGCGCACACGCCCGATGTAAGCCGCTGCTCCAAAAGCTTCGGTGTAAACAACGCCGTGATAAGAATCCTCGGGCTGTGTCAGCATGTGGAAACGCTCAGCATGCTTCGCCCACGGAAACTCGCCGCTGTCCACGATGACGCCACCGAGAGAGTTGCCGTGCCCACCCATGTACTTGGTCAGGGAATCGACAACAACGTCGGCGCCCCACTCTATCGGCTTGATCAATGATGGCGTTGCGACCGTGTTGTCAACGATGAGCGGCACGCCATTGGCGTGGGCCATTGTGGCGAGCGCCTCGAGATCCACGATGTTACCCGCCGGGTTGCCGATCGACTCGCAAAAAACCGCGGTTGTCTTGTCATCGATCAGTGCCTGCATGGCAGCGACGCTATCGTCTGCCGCAAACCGCACATCGATGCCCTGGCGTGGCAGCATGTGTTTAAACAAAGTGTAAGTACCGCCGTACAGCAGCGGCACCGAGACGATGTTGTTGCCTTTCTCGGCGATGTTCAGAATCGAGTAGTTGACGGCTGCGCTCCCGGACGCAAGTGCGAGACCAGCGATGCCACCCTCGAGTGCCGCGCACCGCTGTTCGAGCACGTCGACCGTGGGATTCATGATGCGCGTATAGATATTTCCTTCGACGGCCAGGTTGAACAGATCCGCTCCGTGCTGCGCATTATCGAATTCGTAGGCGACCGTCTGATAAATAGGCACCGATACCGATTTTGTCGTCGGGTCTGATTTGAAACCGGCGTGCGTAGCGAGTGTCTCGTCTTTCATTATCTATTCCTTGCGTGAATACCAAGAGGGTCTTTGGGGTCGACATCGTCCATGAACTGCTTTGTCCTGTCGAGATTCGTCGTCTGATAGACGAGGCCCAGCCAGTTATTGACGATCGCTTTCGCCGTATCGCCCCACGTATTGTCGAGCAGCGGTTCAAAGACCTGCTCGTCGAAGTCTGGCAGCGGCTCACCGCGCTGCAAACTGTTTTTTGCACTATCGATATAGGCCGTAGCTATATGCTCCGCCTCGCGGCTGAAGTAATGCGCCGGGAACGGCGGCGGCGAATCCAGCTGCCCGCTGACGTGCCGCAGGACTTCGCGTTTGTACTCTTTGAGCAAGCTGTTGTAGTCATACTCCGGATGCCCCTGAAAATAGATGACTCGGAACTGGTCGGGGCTGACTGCGAGGTGCACGCCGCCCTCTTCACTCTCGGCCAGCACTGTCAGCCCCGCTGCCTCGAGCTGCTCACGTGAGATATCGTTATGGCGGGAGTGCGGCGCGTCGAAGCGCGTGTTGATTTCGCGCAACAGCGGGTGTTGCAGCAGCCCTGTGCGGTGGCTGTAGACGCCCCAGCGTTTGGCAGGCAGGGGTTTTCTTTCGATACCGTGCAGGTACTTCAGCAGTGCATGGGTCGCCAGGCAGGAGCAGAGTATGGAGGTCACGTTCTCCTGCGCCCAACCAACAACCTCGAGCAGCGGCTCCCAGAAGTCCTCCTGCTCCAGATGCGGGTTCGCGACATTCGCGCCGGTGATGATCAGCGCGTCCAGACCCTGCTCACGCAGTTCTTCAAAAGTGCTGTAATAGCGCTCGATGTAGGTCCTGGTCGCGTTACTGCGCTCGAGTTCCGGCAATGAGAAGGGGTAAACGAAGAACTGGGCAATTCGGTTGCAGCTGCCGACCAGCCGAATGAACTGTCGCTCCGTCGCCTGCAGGGCCGCGTCCGGCATCATATTGAGGAACCCGATGTGCAGTTCGCGAATATCCTGGTGAACAGCGCGATCGAGACTCAGCATTTCGTGCCCACGCTCGCGCAATTCGGCGAACGTGGGTAAGTCGGAATGCGCAACGAGCGGCATCAGTCGCCCGAAATAGCCAATGCGCGCTGGAAAGCCTCGCGCGCAACACAACGTTCCGCATAGTCCGCAATACTTGAGGTTTCCGGCAGCATCTTGAACAGACGCAGGAAATGGGCACTTGAGCCGAGCATGACATCGGCCGCGGAGAACTGCTCGCCAAGTACCCAGGTATTGTCTCGCAGTGCATCCTCGAACGTGCTGATCATGGTATCGAAGTCCCCCCAACCGTTGCGAACGCGGTTGCTCGGGATATTGCTGACCTTTTCAATCATAGCCGGCTCGACCACCGCCGGTGTGTACATCAGCCAGTACAGGAAACGGCCGCGTCGCGGGTCGTCAACGGCCGGTGCCAGTTCACCGGATCGATAACGATCGGCGAGGTACAGACAGATGGCAGCTGACTCGGACATCGCCGCAGCACCGTCGACAAGGGCCGGCACTTTGCCCATTGGGCTGGCGCGCAGGAACTCCTCGCTGTACTTGCGATCTTCGCTGCGGATATCGACCTGCTCCATGTCGTATTCGATACCCGTTTCCTCGAGCATCCAGATGACGCGCATTGAGCGCGTCCTGGGCGTCCAGAACAACTTCATATGACGATCTCCCTGGCGACATCGCGGCGATTGTAGTTCGAACTCATGACATGTCCGTAAGCGCCCGCGTTCGCGATCAAAATAATGTCACCCTCTACGCTTGGCGGCAGCAGACGATCGCTGCCGAGACGATCTCCGGTCTCACAGATCGGCCCGACGACGGTGACGGTTTCAGTTGGTGATTCATCGACGCGCGAGAGATTGACAATCTCGTGGTACGAACCGTACAGGGCTGGCCGGATCAGCGAATTCATTCCTGTGGCGACACCGATATAGCGCATGTCGCCCTTGCCTTTCACCTGCGTCACACGCGTTAGCAGCACGCCGGCACGAGCCACGAGGTACCGTCCCGGCTCAAGCCACAGCTGGTACTGTGGATACGCCTCGCGGATACCAGCGAGCGTTTGGTCGAGCCGTTCGAGATCGAACTCGGCATCGCCCGGCTTCTCCGGCACGCCAAGGCCGCCGCCAAGATCAATGGTCTTGACTGCCGGAAAGTGCTCCGCAACCTGCACCAGCCCGGCCGCTACCTTGCGCCAGCTATCGGGGTCGAGGATGCCGCTGCCACTGTGCGCGTGGATTCCGATGACTTCGGCACCAGCAGCATCGATCAGGCGTCGCAACTCCTCGATTTCAAACCGTGGCACACCGAATTTCGAATGCACGCCTGCCGTTTTGACGTGCTCGTGATGCCCCCGACCCTGCCCTGGATCAACACGAATAAACAGCTTGCTGCCCGCGAACAACTCCGGCCATGCCTGCAGGGGATACAGGTTGTCCAGGGTCACCTGCAGGTTTTTCTTGAGTGCCCACTCGTACTCTTCGCGCGGCGCGAAATTCGGCGTGAACAAGACCCGGGCAAGATCGAAGTCGGGCACCGTTTTCTCGAGCCACTGGATTTCACCGGGCGATACGCACTCGAAATCGACGCCGGTCGCTGCCAGTGCGCGCAGTAGCTCTGGATTGAAATTGGCTTTCACGGCGTACAGGATGCGGTCAACATTGGCCAGCTCCAGCAGACTTTTTGCAGCGGCCTCGACGCTCTGTTTATCGTAGACATACGCGTTGAGCTCGCTCGCTGCGATCTGCAGTAACTCGGCTCGCTTTCGCATCCACCATGCATCGGCCATGCGAGTTTCGAGTTTGTCGGCCGCGAACAATCGCTCCCAGCTTGCGCCGAACACCGCCGACGCTCCGGTGCTGCGAATCACCGAGGCGTGCAGTTTGCTGACAAGCCTTGGACCTTGCTGGCGATCCACGACGAAGGTCAGATTCAAGTCATTCGAGGACTGCGACATCAGGTGAATGCGCTCCTCCTCAAAAACCTCAAGCGCGGGCGCCAGGCGCGGAATGATGGTGCGAATCTTGCGACCTACAAGGCTGACGCAGGAGCAGTCTGGAATCAATTTGACGCGGCACAGCACTTCCAGGTCGTCAATGAGCGCGGCCTCAATGTCGTCTGACAACATGCCATCACTGGTATCAATGGATACCGTCACATTCGTTTCCGACGTCGATACCAGGTCAACGGAGACGCCGTTATCGCTGAACGCAGCAAACGCTTTGGCCAGAAAACCGACTTGCTGCCACATACCGACGGTCGTCATCGACACGAGTGTCAGTCCGTTGCGAATGCAGATGCCCTTGACATGCGGCTCGGCCTCATCGGTAACTGCTGAAATCACCGTTCCCGGCACCTCGGGCGAACGCGTGCTGCGAATAAAAAGCGGGATACCCGCATCTCGCACCGGGGATATACACCGCGGGTGCAACACGGCGCTGCCGGCGGACGCGAGCTCCTGCGCCTCGTCAAAATGCAGCGCCACCAGCAATCGCGCGGACGGTACTACCCGGGGGTCAGCGGTGAACATACCCGGTACGTCGGTCCAGATTTCCAGCCGGCGGGCCTGCAGCCTGGACGCAAAATAGGCAGCCGACGTATCGGAGCCACCGCGTCCCAGCAATACCGTTTCACCGTTCCGGTTTCTCGCGATGAACCCCTGCGTCAGGATGACCTTCGCCCGCTTGCCCAATGCCGTCTGAATTTTCGGGTCGACCCCATAACCGCAGGTGGCTGAGAGATAAGCATTGGCCGGGTTGCGGTTGTTGCGGTGCTCACTTTTCAAAT
>JBATID010000126.1:0-1911 GCA_049667545.1 Woeseiaceae bacterium | reverse complement strand
CGGTCGATCAGCGCACGCTCGCCGCCTTCGACCAGCACCTTGACAGTGCCGTCCGGCAGCTTGAGGAGCTGCAGGATCGTCGCCAGCGTGCCAACTTCGTACAGGTCGCCCGGCTGCGGGTCGTCCTGGTCTGCGGCCTGCTGAGCGACCAGCAGGATGCGCTTGCCGGCATCCATGGCCTTGTTGAGCGCCACGATTGACTTGTCACGACCGACGAACAGCGGAATCACCATGTGTGGATAAACGACCACATCACGCAACGGCAGCACCGGTACGCCGGACAGGTCGTCGATTACAGGCGCGTCAATCTCGGAAATCAGATCTTTCTCGGACACCAGGCAGGACCTCTAAATAGTGAGCTGTGGGTGAGATGCGACCATTCAGCGGCATTTCAAGCTGCATGGCCGGAAGAAGTCTGTCGGCAGGCGTCCCCGCCAGACTCAAGCGCCGTCGGAGCCCGTAGGCCTGGGCGACTGCTCGACGCTGGCTGCCGGCGCCTCGTCCGACTCATAAATAACGTACGGTTTGGTATCGCCGATAACCACGGCTTCATCAACCACGACCTTCTTCGCACTGGTTGCCGAGGGCAGGTCATACATCGTATCGAGCAGGACGTTTTCGAGAATCGTGCGCAGGCCGCGTGCACCGGTCTTGCGTTCCATGGCCTTCTTTGCCACCGCCTTCAGCGCGTCGTCGCGGAATTCGAGTTCGACGCCCTCCATCTCGAAGAGCTTGCGGTACTGCTTGGTCAGCGCGTTCTTCGGCTCCAGCAGGATCTGTATCAGGGCACTTTCGTCCAGTTCTTCGAGCGTTGCGACGACCGGCAGGCGGCCGACAAATTCGGGAATCAGGCCGAAGCGGATCAGGTCCTCCGGCTCCACGTCGTGCAGCAGCTCGCCGATGCTCTGTTCGTCTTCTTTGGTCCTGACATCCGCGACAAAACCGATACCGCTCTTGCTCGAGCGATTCTGAATAATTTTTTCGAGACCCGCGAATGCGCCACCGCAGATAAACAGGATATTGCCGGTATCCACCTGCAGGAACTCCTGCTGCGGATGCTTGCGACCGCCCTGCGGCGGCACCGAGGCTATCGTGCCCTCGATCAGCTTCAGGAGCGCCTGCTGGACGCCCTCGCCGGAGACATCCCGCGTAATCGAGGGGTTGTCCGATTTCCTGGAAATCTTGTCAATTTCATCGATATAGACGATGCCGGTTTGCGCTTTGTCGACATCGTAATCGCACTTTTGCAGCAGCTTCTGGATGATGTTCTCGACATCTTCACCGACGTAGCCGGCCTCGGTCAGCGTCGTGGCATCCGCAATCGTAAACGGCACGTTCAGGAGGCGTGCCAGTGTTTCGGCCAGCAGTGTCTTGCCGCAGCCGGTCGGTCCGATCAGCAGGATGTTGCTCTTGGCAAGTTCGATATCGTCCTTGCTGCGCTCATTGAGACGGTCGTTCAGGCGCTTGTAGTGATTGTAGACGGCTACCGCCAGGACTTTCTTCGCGCGCGTCTGGCCGATGACATACTCGTCGAGCACGTCATTGATTTCCACCGGCTTGGGCAGCTTGTCGTGGCCGGCCTCGCCAACGTCCTCAAGCTCTTCACGGATGATGTCGTTGCACAGCTCGACACATTCGTCGCAAATGAAGACCGAAGGCCCCGCAATGAGCTTGCGAACCTCGTGCTGAGATTTGCCGCAAAAAGAACAGTAAAGGAGTTTGCCGTCCTCGTTCTTCTTGCGCGAGTCATCGCTCATACGGTGCTGGCCTCTGTGACAATGAAATCAGTCTGTTATGCGCGGTTCAGACTTGGGAATGTATATAACATGCGCCCTTTCCGGGTGCAAAGTGACAGGTCTCGAATGCGATATATAATTTTATAACTGATTGATTTTTATAGGATCAGGGTTC